>NZ_JBFAWW010000016.1:0-198192 GCF_040680495.1 Streptomyces sp. NPDC052036
CTCAACTCCCTCGCCGACTACCTCACCAAGGTCGGAACCGACAGCCAGAAAACAGAGGAGAACTAACCATCAGGATTTCTGGCGCATCACACTAGCGGAGGAGATCGTCCGGCCGAGGAGATCAGCCGGCGGAGGGACCTGTCCAGTCCGCCGGGACATGGGCCAGGCGAACCCGCTGGGGGTGGTCGCCGACCGGGACCGAGACGACCTTCTCGCCCGTCGAGAAGTCGATCGCGGTGACCTGGTCGGCGCCGCTCTCCGAGATGATGCAGTCCTTGCCGTCCCCGCTCACGGTCGCCCAGTAGGGCTTGGAGGCGGTGACGAGCGGGCCCTCCTGGAGGGTGGCGCGGTCGACGACGGTCGCGTAGTCGTCCATCGTCCCCGCGACGCACAGCTTGGTGCCGGACGGGTTCATCGAGATGCCGTGGTGGCGCGAGTCGTTGACCCAGGTCGTACGGTCCTCGCTGGTCGCCGGGTTCTTCGGCAGGGTCTTCACCCGGGTGATCTTGTCGGCGGCCACGTCGTACTCCAGGAAGCCGTTGAAGAACGACACCTGGAAGTAGAGCTTGGAGTCGTCCGGGGTGAACACGGCGGGACGCACCGCGTCGGAGAAGTCCTTGAGCCCGATGGCGTTGAGTCGGCTGCGCATGTCGATGATCTTGACCTGTCTGAAGGTGTGGGCGTCCACGACCGTGATGTGACGGTCGCCCTTGGTCCAGTCCCACGCCGGGTCGTCGAGCGAGGTGTTGACGTCGCCGATGGCCATGTTCCAGATGTACTTGCTGTCCTTGGTGAAGATGTTCTCGTGCGGCTTGTCGCCGGTGCCGAACTCGCCCAGTTCCTGTCCTGTGCCGATGTCGAGCACCTGCACCTTGTTGGCGGTCGAGGCGGAGACCGCGACCCGGGTCCCGTCGGGGGAGACCGCCATGTGGTCGGCGCGGTAACCCGCCACCGGGAACCTCCAGTTGATCTTTCCGGTGGCCAGATCGATGGACACGACGTCGGCGAAGCTCGGCCGGGAGACGACCATCGACCTGCCGTCCGGCGTGGAGTACATGTCGTCGACGAACTGGTCGTGCCCCTCGCCGACGCTGTTGCGGATGGCCATGAAGTAGATCCACTTGATGGGATCGGCGTTGATCTCCGCCATGCGTTCGGCCTTGTCGGGGATCACGTCGACGCGGCCGATCTTCGCGAAGTCGCCGCTCGACTTGATGACGTCGGCGGTGCCGTCCCAGTTGTTGCCGACGAACATCACTTCGCGCAGCGCGGTGGAGGTGTCCTGTGCCGAGGCCGCTGTCGCCGTCCCGCCGGCGGTCAGGGCGAGGGCGGCGGACAGCGCGAGCAGGTGCCGGGGTCTGAGGGCAGGCATGGTGGGGGTCCTGTCGTCGAGGGAGAGTGGCGGTCTGAACCTGGTGCGGGCATGACAATGCAGTCGGGGTGTGACGCCCGGCGGAGCCGGGTGGTGCGGGTCGCCGATTCTGAACATGTCCGGGTTCAGAATGACTTACTGGAAAGTAAGGAGGGTGCCGCCCTCTTCACAAGACTCCGTGCGCGACAAAATTGAGCGAGGGGCGAACACATCAGCGAGTGATGCGGGGGAGTGCGTGGCGGGCAGACTCAGACAGCCCACGGGGCGCTACGGCGGCAAGTCGGCCGAGGAACGGCAGGCCGAGCGACGCCGGCGGTTCCTGGACGCCGCGCTACAGCTGTTCGGCGACACCCCCGGCTACCGGTGCACCACCGTCGCGGCGCTGAGCGAGGCGGCGGGGCTGTCGACACGCCAGTTCTACGAGCAGTTCCACACCCTTGAGGACGTGCTGGCCGCCCTGCACCTCCAGGTCAACGACTGGGCGGAGCAGGCCGCGGCGGCAGCCCTCGCGCGCGCCCGCGACCTCCCGCTCGCCGAGCGCGCCGCCGCGGTCTTCGGGGCGTACGCGGCCGATGTGACCTCCGATCCGCGGCGGATCCGGATCACCTTCGTCGAGATCATCGGCGTCAGCCCACGGCTGGAGGAACAGCGGCTGGAACGCCGTTCCCGATGGGTGGAGTTCATCTGTGCCGAGGCCGCGCTGGCCGCCGAACGCGGCGAGGCGGCGCCGCGCGACTACCGGATCGCGGCCACGGCGTTCATCGGCAGCGTCAACGGCCTGCTGCACGACTGGCGGGCCGGCTGGGTGGAGGCGACCCTCGACGAGATCGTGGCCGAACTGGTGCGGCAACTGCTGGCCATGATGCGGCCGGCCGCATGAGCGGCGGCCCGGCCCTCACCCCGCCACGACGGCCAGCAGGGCCGCCGCGACGGTGAGCGCCGCACCGAGCAGACAGCCCGCGCACCACCTGCGGCGCAGGGCACGGTATCTGTCCTCGTACTCGGCGCGCAGTTGCGTGCCGCGCCGTGCCGTGTGCTGCCAGGAGCGGCGGGCGAGCGCCAGATACTCATGGGTGAATCGCTCCTGGAGCTCCTCCCGTTCGGTGGCCGTGAGCCAGACCAGGGAACCGGTGAAGCGCTCCGCCGCGGCGCGGCCCTCCACGACCGCCGCCTGGAGCAGCAGATGCCCCTCGATCTCGTTGACCAGCGCCCTCGCGTCCACCGGCCGGTCCGTCACCGGGGGGTCCTCTCGGGGTGGTGCAGGTCGAACGCGGGGGACTCGGAGCGGATCCGCGGCAGGGCCACGAAGTTGTGCCGCGGCGGCGGGCAGGAGGTCGCCCACTCCAGTGAACGGCCGTAGCCCCACGGGTCGTCGGTGCGCACCGGCTCGCCGTACTTGGCGGTCTTCCAGACGTTGTAGAGGAACGGCAGGAACGACAGGCCGAGGACGAACGAGAAGATCGTGGAGACCGTGTTGAGCGTGGTGAGGCCCTCCACCGCGAGATAGTCCGGGATCCGGCGCTGCATCCCGTTCGCGCCCAGCCAGTGCTGCACCAGGAAGGTGCCGTGGAAGCCGATGAACAGCGTCCAGAAGGTGATCTTGCCGAGGCGCTCGTCGAGTATCTTGCCGGTGAACTTCGGCCACCAGAAGTGGAAGCCGGCGAACATCGCGAACACCACGGTGCCGAAGATGACGTAGTGGAAGTGCGCGACCACGAAGTACGAGTCGGACATCGCGAAATCCAACGGCGGGGACGCCAGGACGACCCCGGTCAGACCGCCGAACACGAAGGTGATCAGAAACCCCGTCGCCCACAGCATCGGCGTCTCGAAGGACAACGAGCCCAGCCACATCGTGCCGATCCAGTTGAAGAACTTCACCCCGGTCGGAACGGCGATGAGGAACGTCATGAAGGAGAAGAACGGGAGCAGCACGCCACCGGAGACGTACATATGGTGCGCCCACACCGTCACGGACAGACCGGCGATGGCGATCGTCGCGCCGACCAGCCCCGTGTAACCGAACATCGGCTTGCGGGAGAACACCGGGATGACCTCGCTGATGATGCCGAAGAACGGCAGGGCGATGATGTACACCTCCGGGTGTCCGAAGAACCAGAAGAGGTGCTGCCACAGCAGGGCCCCGCCGTTGGTCGCGTCGAAGACATGGGCGCCGAACCGCCGGTCCGCCTCCAGGGCGAACAGCGCGGCCGCGAGGACCGGGAAGGCCAGCAGGACGAGCACGCCGGTCAGCAGCACGTTCCACACGAAGATCGGCATGCGGAACATGGTCATTCCGGGTGCGCGCATACAGACGATCGTGGTGATGAAGTTGACCGACCCGAGGATCGTGCCGAAGCCGGAGAGGGCCAGACCCATGATCCACATGTCAGCGCCGGCCCCCGGCGAGCGGATCGCGTCCGACAGTGGCGCATACGCGAACCAGCCGAAGTCCGCGGCCCCCTGCGGGGTGAGGAAACCTCCCACAGCGATCAGTGAGCCGAGCAGATAGAGCCAGTAGGCGAACATGTTCAGCCGCGGGAACGCCACATCGGGCGCGCCGATCTGCAGCGGCATGATCCAGTTGGCGAAACCGGCGAACAGCGGCGTCGCGAACATCAGCAGCATGATCGTGCCGTGCATCGTGAAGGCCTGGTTGAACTGCTCGTTCGACATGATCTGCAGACCCGGCCGCGCCAGCTCCGCGCGCATCAGCAGAGCCATCACCCCGCCGATGCAGAAGAACGCGAACGACGTGACCAGATACAGCGTGCCGATCGTCTTGTGGTCCGTGGTGGTCAGCCACGCCACCGCTGCGGTTCCCGGACGTCGCGCGGGCGCGGTGGGTAGCGCCGGACGCGTCGTGACAGTGTTGCTCTCCATGCCCCGCCTGTGTCCGCCGCCCCGCGGGCCGTCACACCCGGGGAACGCGACGAGCGTCACATCGAGGGGCGTGACGTACCCGAACCTGCCGGACACCAACGGAACATGAGCGACGACGAGAACTTCGCCGCTGCCTATCGCGCGCACTACTGGGCGGTCAGCCGCTATGTCGCGCGACGGCTCGACGGCGGCAGCGGCGACGTCGAGGAGGTGGTGGCCGAGGTGTTCACGGTGGCCTGGCGACGCCGGACCGACCTGCCCCCCTCCCCACTGCCCTGGCTGTACGGCGTGGCGCGCAACTGCCTGGCCAACACCGTACGGGGCCACGGTCGCCGTCGGCGGCTCCTCGACCGGCTGGGCAACGACGAGACCGCGCACCGGCGGCAGATCGTGGCGAGCCCCGACGCGGACACCCCCGGCGGCTGGGTGCACGAGGCACTGGCCCGGCTGGCCCCGGCGGACCAGGAGGTGCTGCGGCTCACGGCCTGGGAGGAGCTCGGCGTCGACGAGGTGGCCGTGGCGCTCGGCTGCGGCAGCCGGGCAGCGGCGATGCGGCTGCACCGAGCACGCAGACGTCTGAGAGCGGAGATCGACCGTACGCGGGTCACTCGGGCGCCCGGTGACGCGGCAGGCACGGTCCCCGACGTCGGCCGTGGCGCGTCGACGGCATCCTCCGGAGGCGCAGCGCCCCCGCACGATCCCTCCACCGCACCCTCCGGTGCCGAGGCGCCCGACCGCGACACCCCCACCGCACCGGCCCGCGCCATGGCGCCCCGGCGCGACACCCCGAAGGAGCACGACCATGGCTGACGGACACGACACGCGGGCCCAGCCGGCCCTGCCCGACGAACTCGCCTTGCTGCGCCACGCCAATCCCGTGCCCGCCTCGGACCTCCGCTACCAGGACGGCCCCCTCGGCCATGAGGCCGATCGCCGGCTGCGCCACCTGCTGCGCAGTGGCACACCCGCGCGCCGCACCCGGCACGTGCGCCGCTGGGTCTGGTCCCTCGCCGCGGCCGGTGCCGTCGCCGCGGTCGCCGCCACGCTGTTGCTGTCCGGGGCCGGCACCACGCCCGCCGTGGCCGCGCCCCGGCCGCTGACCGTGCGGGCCGGCTCCTCCCCCCTGCCCCTGGGGGAACTCGCCGACCGGGCGGCCGCGGCGCACGGCTCGCTGCCGTTGCGCCAGGGCACCCATGTGCAGACCTGGAGTCTGAGCCTGAGCAGCGGTCCCGGGTCCCGTCCGCCGATCACCCTGCCCGAGGAGCGCGTAGTCCGCTGGAGGGCGGACGACAGCCACACCGAACTCGTCGTGGCGACCGATCCCCGGCATCCGGGGAAACCCGTCATCACCGACGCCGACGGCACCCCGCGCACGGTTCAGGACGGGCATGTCCTCAGCCGGAAGACGTACTGGCCGAGCTGGAGCGACGCTCCGCCCCAGGCGCAGCCACCGCACACGGCCGCGGCCCTGCGCGCCTATCTGGAGGAGATCGAAACCACCACCACGATGAACACCTCCGAACTCGTCGGCGCCGTCTGCGAGTTGCTCGACAACTGGACGCTGGGCTCGCGGGAGGACGCCGCCTTGGTCCGTGTCCTCGCCGACGCCAAGGGCCTGCGCCCGGTCGGTGCGGTCACCGACCGGCTGGGCCGTCCGGGACAGGCGTATGTGTACGACGACGCCGCCCACGCCGGCCGGGGGATGCTGATCCTGGATCCGGTGACCGGCGCGGTACTGGGCCTGGAGAGCACCGCCACCCGGGCCGACCCCGAGTACGGCCTGAAGGCCGGTGAGGTGCTGTCGTACAGCGCCTGGATGCGCTGATCAGGGCTTGGGCGATGCCGGACGGCCGCGAGCCGCCCGGACCCTCGGACGCCGGCGGATCAGCGGGGTGCCGCCGTTGCGTAGGCTTCCGCCCGTGGACCTCGCCACCCCGGTCGAGGACCTCCGGCCGCTCGCGGGACTGGCCGCCGGAGGACCGCCCGCAGTCCCGGTGCGGTGGTGACATGGTCGGCAGGACAGGACGGGCGGAACAGGTCGGCGCGACGCGCGAGCTGATCCTCACCGCCGCGGAGCGGCTGTTCGCCGAGCGCGGAGTGCACGCGGTGTCCAACCGTCAGGTCAGCGAGGCCGCGGGCCAGGGCAACAACACCGCGGTCGGCTACCACTTCGGCACCAAGGCCGATCTGGTCCGCGCGATCGTCCGCAAACACGCCGCACGCATCGAGGACGTGCGCCTGCGGTTGCTGACCGAGACCGGCGACTCCACGGACGTACGCGACTGGGTGTCCTGTCTGGTGCGTCCCCTCCCCGAGCATCTTGCGGCGCTCGGCAGCCCCACCTGGTACGCCCGGTTCTGCGCCCAGGTGATGACCGACCCGGCGATGCACGCGATCATGGTCGAGGAGTCCCTCTCCTCGCCGTCACTGCGGCAGGTGCTCGACGGACTGCATCGCTGTCTGCCCGACCTGCCGCCCGAGATCCGGGCCGAACGCAGCGCCATGGCACGGGAGCTGATACTCCATCTGCCCGCCGAACGCGAACGCGCCCTGGCCGAGGGCATGCCCACGCCCCGTGCCACCTGGGGCGACGCCGCGAGCGGCCTGGTCGACGCGATCGTCGGCATCTGGCTGGCACCGGTCACGAACGGCGCCTGAGACACGGGAGTTGCGGACGCGGCCGGTGGGCGGACGAGGGCTGTCACTACGCCGTGAACGAACTCCCGTTCCCACGCGCTGTGTGTGTCGGACTACGGTGTCCCCAACTGTCCCTCCTCTGGTGGCCGTTCATACCCGACCACGCACCCGCTCTACCGAGCGTTCCGACGAACCGGCACCAGATGAATCCGACGAACGGGGAAGGGAACATGCGGATGGAACAGGACGAGCCGAGCGCCCTGCGCGACGCCCTGGCGATACGGACGGCCGCGCAGTGAGGCACATCGTGGTCGTCGGCGCGTCGGCCGCAGGTCTCGCCGCGGTCGAGACGCTGCGCCGCGAGGGGTACGAGGGCGCCCTGACCCTCGTCGGCGACGAAGCCCACATGCCCTACGACCGGCCGCCCCTGTCCAAGCAACTGCTGGCCGAGGCCTGGCAACCGGAGCGGCTGACGCTGCGCACGCCAGGCGATCTGCGCGCACTCGGCCTGGACCTGCGGCTGGGCGTCGCGGCGACCGGGCTGGACCTGGCGGCCCGCGTGGTCCGGCTGGCCGACGGCTCCACGGTCGCGTACGACGGACTGGTCATCGCCACCGGGGTGCGCCCGCGCCGGCTGCCCGGCGAGGGCGCGCACGTCTTGCGCTCCCTGGACGATGCGCTGACCCTGCGGGACGGGCTCGCCCCCGGCCGGCGACTGGTCGTGGTGGGCGCCGGGTTCCTCGGCGCGGAGGCCGCCGCCGCGGCCCGCGGACTCGGGGCCCGGGTGACCGTGCTGGAACCGGCGCCGGTGCCGCTCGCCCACGCGGTCGGCGAGGACGTCGGACGCGTGCTGGCACAGGCCCATCTGGACCACGGGGTGGAACTGCGCACCGGGGTCACGGTGACGGAGGTGACCGAGGAGGGGGTGCGGCTCGCGGACGGAGAGGTGGTCGAGGCCGATGAGATCCTGGTCGCGATCGGCTCGGTGCCCAACACCGGCTGGCTCGCGGACAGCGGTCTGGCGGTGGACGACGGGGTGGTCTGCGACGAGTACTGCGCGGCGGCCCCGGACGTGTACGCGGCCGGGGACGTGGCCCGCTGGCATAACCCGCTGTTCGGTGTGTCGATGCGGATCGAGCACCGCACCAACGCGGCCGAGCAGGGCATGGCCGCGGCCCGCAACCTGCTCGCGGCCGGACCGGGCAGACCGTTCGCACCCGTGCCGTACTTCTGGTCCGACCAGTACGAGCTGAAGATCCAGGCCTACGGGCATCTGCGCGGCCATGACGAGGTCGCCGTCGTGGAGGGGACCCTCGCCGCACGGCGTTTCCTGGCCGTGTACCGCACCGGTGACCGGGTGACGGGAGTCGTTGCCCTGGGCATGCCGCCGAAGGCGATCCGGCACTGGAGGCAGGCCGTCGCGTCGGGAGCGGCCTGGCGGGGGGCCGTGGGGTCCGACGCGGGAGCCGCGGTGCGTGAGGCCGCCCCAGGTGGTCTGTCGCTCTGACGACGGGAGGGCCGGGGGACCGGCCCTCCGCTCGCGTCCCACCGCACACTGCCGTCGGCCGAGCGCCGACGGCCCGCCGGCTCCGTCAGCGCCGTCCGGCCGCGATGCTGACCGCGTTGGCGGCCACGACAGCCCCGATGGCCGCCCACTCCAGGCTGCCCAGCCGCTGGCCGAGCACGAGCAGGCCGACGATCGCGGCCAGCACGGGGTTGACGCTCATGAACAGTCCGAACGCGGGCGCGGAGACCCGCCGCAGCGTGAACAGGTCCGCGAGATACGGCACCGCCGAGGACAGGACACCGGCCGCGACGGCGCACCCGGCCGCCTCGGCGGTCGGCGGGTGCCGAAGCACGACGACGACGCCGACGGGCAGGAACACGAAGGCGGACACGGCTGCGGCGGCTGCCGAGCCCTGCGCCCCGGGGACGCGCCGGCCGACGACACGGTTGAGCACGATGTACGCCGCCCAGCAGCAGGCGGCCAGGAGGCCGAGCCCCATTCCCCCGTAGTCCGCGGACGGCTGAGGGCGCATCAGGACGATGACCCCCGCCGCCGCGATCAGCGCACAGCACGCGTCGACGGGACGTCGTGACGCGGTCAGGGCGATGGCGAGCGGGCCGAGGAACTCCAGGGTCACCGCGAGCCCGAGGCCGATCCGGTCGACGGCGCTGTACAGGGACAGGTTCATCGTGCCGAACACCACGGCGAGCAGCAGCACCGGCCACCACTGCGGCCAGGTGAACAACCGGAGGCGGGGCCGGCCGACGGCCAGCAGGACGAGCGCCGCGACGTACTGGCGCACCGCGACGACGCCGAGCGGTCCGAGGACGGGGAAGGCGAGGGACCCGATCGCGGCGCCGGTCTGATTGGACAGACCGCTGCCGACCATGGTGACGACACCGGCCACGCTCGTGCCGGCGGACTGCGGCCCCGGAACCGGCGGATCGGCCGGGCCCACGGCGGGCGCCGCGGGGTCTGCGGATGCTGCTTGCATGCTCCGATGGTGGAAGGGCAGGAAGCTTGCGAAAAATGCATGCACCGGGCCACCCATACGCTTGAGTCATGCATGACGTGGAACTGCGGCAGTTGCGGTGTCTCCTGGCGATCGTCGACGAGGGCACCTTCACCGACGCGGCCATCGCCCTCGGCGTCTCCCAGGCGGCCGTGTCCCGCACCCTGGCCTCGCTCGAACGCTCTCTGGGCGTACGACTGCTGCGCCGTACCTCCCGTGAAGTCACCCCCACCCCCGCCGGAGTGCGCGTGATGGCGCACGCTCGGCGGGTGCTCGCCGAGGTGGACGAACTGGTCCGGGACGCGACCTCCGGCCCCGCCCGGCTGCGCATCGGCTACGCCTGGTCGGCGCTCGGCCGCCACACCCTCGCCTTCCAGCGGCGCTGGCGTGAACAGCATCCGGCGACCGAACTGCTTCTCGTACGCGCGAACTCGGCGACGGCCGGACTGGCGGAAGGAGCCTGCGACCTGGCGGTGGTGCGCAGACCGGTGGACGACCGGCGTTTCGACTCGGCGATCGTGGGGCTGGAACGGCGGCTGTGCGCCATGGCCGCCGACGATCCGCTGGCCAGGCGCCGTTCGGTGCGTCTCGCGGACCTCAGCGGGCGCACCCTGCTGGTGGACCGCCGCACCGGCACCACCACCGCGGACCTGTGGCCGCCGGACGCCCGCCCGGCCACCGAGGCCACGCACGACGTGGACGACTGGCTGGCCGCGATCTCCACCGGCCGTCGTATCGGCATGACGGCGGAGTCCACCGCCAACCAGTACTCCCGGCCCGGGATCGTCTACCGGCCGGTGCGTGACGCCGAGCCCATCGCCGTCCGACTCACCTGGTGGCGGGACGACCCGCACCCCGCGTTGCAGTCCGTGACCGAGCTGCTGATCTCGCTCTATCACCCGAGCTGACGCGGCAGCGCGGTGAGCGCCGCGCCGCCGACACCCGGCTGTCATCCTGGATCGTGACCCCGGTCGACCTCGCGCCGGGCCCCGCCCGCCCCCCGACCGGAGGGACACCCCTCGTGACCACCGCACGGCCCCGACCGGAGGGACCCTACGCATGACCGCCGCACGCCTGGTGCGCGCTGCCGCCCGTGCCGCGCTGCCCGTCCTCGCCGCCGCCCATGTCGCGCCCGTCGTCTCCACCTTCGGTCCCCTGCGCAACCGCGTCATGCCGCGCCTGTCCGGCCGTGGCCGGACCGGTCATGTCGCCCTCACCTTCGACGACGGCCCCGACCCCGGGTCCACCCCGCTGTTCCTGCGGCTGCTCGCCGACCGCGGCGTGCACGCCACCTTCTTCCTGCTCGGCAGCCAGGCGCACCGCTCTCCCGGTCTGGTCCGCGACATCGCGGCGGCGGGCCACGAGATCGGCGTCCACGGCTGGCTGCACCGTCCGCTGCTGCTGCGCGGCCCGCGCGCCACCTACGACGACTTCGCCCGCGCCCGTGACACCGTCGCCGCGATCACGGGGCGGCAGCCACGGCTGTTCCGGCCGCCCTACGGCATCATGTCGGCCGCCGCGCATCTGGCCGCCCGCCGCCTCGATCTCACCCCCGTGCTGTGGACCTGCTGGGGCGAGGACTGGACCGCCCGCGCCACACCAAACTCCGTCCATCGCACGGTCACGGCCGACCTCGACGACGGCGGGACCATCCTGCTGCACGACTCCGACTGCACCTCCGCCCCGGGCGCCTGGCGGTCGGCGCTGGGCGCGCTGCCGCTGGTCCTCGACACCTGCGAGCGGCGGGGGTACGCGGTCGGACGGTTGGCCGAGCACGGGTGGCCCGGTGCGGGGCGGCGTCCAATTTACTTGACTTAGTCAACGATATGGTAAACTCGGGCGTATGCCCACCTCACAGCCGCGTTCCGCCCCCGCCTCTCCGGAAGTGATCGAGATCGAGCGAGCGCTCAACCGCATCACGTATCTGAGCACGCGCGCCCGACAGCACGACCGGCTGATGGCGCTCGCGGGTGTGCCGCTGGACCGGGCCGCCGTCGCCCTGCTGCGGCAGATCGCCGACTCCGAGCCGCTGCGCCCGGGCGAACTGGCCAACCGGCTCGGCGTCGAGGCCTCGCACGTCACCCGGCAGGTGCAGCAGCTGCAGAAGTCGGGCTACGTCAGCCGGGTGCCGGACCCGGACGACCGCCGCGCCCACCGCATCGAACTCACCGCCCTGGGCCAGGAGGCCATCGACCGCATCCGCGAGACCGGCGTCCGTGGCATGCAGGCAGCCCTCTGCGCGTGGTCGCCCGAGGAACTCCGGCAGCTCGCCACCCTCTTCCACCGCATGGTCGACGACTTCCTCGCACACTCAGTCGACGACGAGGCCACTGAGGAGATCCTCACCGCCGCACACCCCGATTCCTGACCCGCTCCGAGCCTCGCGCCGGCGCCCTCAGCCGTCCGCCGCGAGGAACTGGGTCGCGGCCAGTTCGGCGTACAGGGGGTCCGCGGCCACCAGATCGCGATGGGTGCCGACCGCGCGGACGCGGCCCGCGTCCATGACGACGATCCGGTCGGCCGCCGTCACGGTGGACAGCCGATGGGCGACCACGAGGACCGTCGTCGACCGCGCCACATCCGCGACGGTGTCCCGCAGCGCCGCCTCGTTGACCGCGTCGAGCTGCGAGGTCGCCTCGTCCAGCAGCAGCAGACGCGGGCGGCGCAGCAATGCGCGGGCGATCGCGACACGCTGGCGCTCGCCGCCGGACAACTTGGTCCCGCGATGCCCGACGAGGGTGTCGAGCCCCTGGGGGAGGCGCCCCACCAGACCGTCCAGCCGCGTCGTTCGCACCACACGCGTCACCTCGGCGTCGTCCGCCTCGGGGTTGCCGAGCAGCAGGTTGTCCCGCAGCGACCCGGACAGAACCGGCGCGTCCTGCTCCACATAGCCGATGGCGGCCCGCAGCTCGGACAGCTCCCACTCGGCCACGTCCCGGCCGTCGACCGTGATGGTGCCCGACTCCGGGTCGTAGAACCGCTCGATCAGCGAGAACACGGTCGTCTTGCCCGCACCCGAGGGACCGACGAAGGCGGTCATCCCCCGGGCCGGCACCGCGAAGGTCACGCCGTGGTGCACATACGGCAGATCGTCGCCGTACCGGAAGCGCACCTCCTCGAAGGCGACGGCGGCCGGTCGCGCACCGGGCGACGGCAACGGCGCGCGCCGCACGGGCGGTTCGACGGGCAGCCCCAGCGCCTCCTGGATGCGGGCGAGCGCGGCGGAACCCCTCTGGTACTGGGTGACCGCGCCGACGACCTCCTGGATCGGCGACATCAGATAGAAGACGTAGAGCAGGAACGCGACCAGGGTGCCGACGTCGATCGCGCCGGTCGCCACCCGCGCGCCGCCCACCGCCAGCACGGTGATGAAGGCGATCTGCATCGCGAGGCCCGCCGTGTTCCCCGCGACTGCCGCCCATTTGGCGGCCCGCACGCTCTGCCGCCACGACTCCTCCGCCGCCGCGTGGACGGCCGCCTCCTCGCGGTACTCCGCACCCGACGCCTTGACCGTGCGCAGCGCGCCGAGGATCCGCTCCAGCAACGCGCCCATCGCGCCGACCGCGTCCTGCGCCTGCCGGCTCGCCCGGTTGATGCGCGGCACGATGACCCCGAGCACGGTGCCCGCGCCCAGCACCACGGCGAGCGTGACACCGAGCAGCACCACGTCCACCAGGCCCATCATCACCAGCGTCGCGACCAGGGTCAGCCCACCAGTGGCGAGCCCGACCAGCGAGTCCGTGGTGACCTCCCGCAGCAGCGTCGTGTCGGAGGTGATACGGGCCATCAGATCGCCGGGCTCGGTGCGGTCCACGGCGGATATCCGCAGCCGCAGCAGATACGACGACAGGGTGCGCCGCGCACCGAGCACGACCGACTCGGCAGTGCGCCGCAGCACGTACGAACCCAGCCCGCCCAGCGCAGCATTGCCGATCACGAGCCCCGACATGCCGAGCAGCGCCCCGGTGAGGGGCCGGTCGTGCGACAGGTCGTCGATCAGGCCGCGGGCCACGAGCGGCAGCAGCAGCCCGGTGGCCCCGGTGACGAGGGCGAGCAGCGCACCCGCGCCCAGCGTCCACCGGTGCGGTCGTACATACGCGAGGAGCAGTCGCCACGCGGGCAGCGCGGACTCCGGGGCCGGTGCCGAACCTTCGGCAGCTCCCGGTCCGTCCGGACCGTACACGTCCCGCGTGCCTTCCGCGCCGTCCGTGTCTTCCTTATCGGTGATGCTCACACCGCTCCTCGCGAAGTGTCACGGCATTCCCTGCGCCATGGGGGCGTTCAGCCTAATCCGCCGTGGATCATAGGTGTGGGCCGCCCCGGCCCGCTCCGGGCGCACCGCGCCCGCACCACCGACGGAAGGCAGCAGCAGCATGGCGCAGGAAGTACGCGGCGTGATCGCCCCTGGCAAGGACGAGCCGGTGCGGGTCGAGACGATCGTGGTGCCGGATCCGGGACCTGGCGAGGCGGTGGTGCGCATCCAGGCGTGCGGCGTCTGCCACACCGATCTGCACTACAAACAGGGCGGCATCACCGACGACTTCCCCTTCCTGCTCGGCCACGAGGCGGCCGGCGTCGTGGAGTCGGTCGGCGGGGACGTCACGGACATCGCCCCCGGCGACTTCGTGATCCTCAACTGGCGGGCGGTGTGCGGCACCTGCCGTGCCTGTCGGCGCGGCCGTCCCTGGTACTGCTTCAACACGCACAACGCCCGGCAGAAGATGACCCTCGCCGCCACCGGCCAGGAACTCTCCCCGGCCCTCGGTATCGGCGCCTTCGCAGAGAAGACGCTGGTCGCGGCCGGACAGTGCACCAAGGTCGACCCGTCCGTCTCCCCGGCCGTGGCGGGCCTGCTGGGCTGCGGCGTGATGGCCGGCATCGGCGCCGCCATCAACACCGGGAACGTCGGCCGGGGCGACTCCGTCGCGGTCATCGGCTGCGGCGGCGTGGGTGACGCGGCCGTCGCCGGGTCGTATCTCGCGGGCGCGGCGAAGATCATCGCGGTGGACATCGACGACCGCAAGCTCGCCGCCGCGAAGGAACTCGGTGCGACCCACACCGTCAACTCCCGGCAGGCCGACCCCGTCGCGGCGATCCGTGAACTGACCGGCGGCTTCGGTGCCGACGTCGTCATCGAGGCGGTCGGCCGCCCGGAGACGTACGAGCAGGCCTTCTACGCTCGTGATCTCGCCGGCACCGTCGTCCTCGTCGGGGTCCCCACCCCCGAGATGAAGCTGGAACTGCCGCTCCTGGACGTCTTCGGGCGCGGCGGGGCGCTCAAGTCGTCCTGGTACGGGGACTGCCTGCCCTCCCGCGACTTCCCCATGCTGATCGATCTGCACCTGCAAGGGCGGCTTCCGCTCGACAAGTTCGTGACCGAGACCATCGCCCTCGACGAGGTCGAGAAGGCCTTCGAGCGGATGCACCAGGGCGACGTGCTGCGCTCGGTGGTGATGCTCTGATGACCGCCCGCATCGACCGCCTGGTCACCTCCGGCACCTTCTCCCTCGACGGCGGAACGTGGGAGGTGGACAACAACGTGTGGATCGTCGGCGACGACCACGAGGCCATCGTCATCGACGCCGCCCATGACGCCGACGCCATCGCCGAGGCCGTCGGCGACCGGCGGCTGCGCGCCATCGTGTGCACCCACGCCCACAACGACCACATCGACGCAGCCCCCGCCCTCGCCGAGCGCACCGGCGCGACGATCTGGCTCCACCCGGACGACCTGCCGCTGTGGAAGATGACCCACCCGGACCGTCTGCCCGACCGCCGGCTGGACGACGGCCAGGTGATCGAGGCGGCCGGCACCGATCTGACCGTGCTGCACACCCCTGGTCACGCACCCGGCGCCGTCTGCCTCTACGACCCGGGTCTCGGCACGGTCTTCACCGGTGACACCCTCTTCCAGGGCGGTCCCGGGGCCACCGGCCGCTCGTTCTCCCACTTCCCGACGATCGTCGCATCGATCCGCGACCGGCTGCTGACCCTCCCGCCGGAGACGGTCGTCCGCACGGGACACGGCGAGTCCACGACCATCGGCGCCGAGGCGCCCCACCTCGACGAGTGGATCGCGCGCGGCCACTGACGCGAGAACGCGCCGGAAGACCGTACGCGAGAACGCGCCGGTACGCCGACGCGAGAGACGACAGAACGAGAGACGACAGAAGGCGTCCGGCCTCCGCCCCACGATCCGCGCACCTGGATCTGCGGCGCGGAGGCCGGACCAGCGCTCGGTCCCGTGCGCCCGGCCGGAGTTCTCGGACACCCCCTAGGGTGGGCAGAGATCACGTCGTCGGGGCCGACGGCGCCGTCGGCCGGTCGTGAAGCGGTCGTGTCCGGCGCTCCGCGACGCCCGGCCCCACCCCGAGGGAAAGCAGGAGTGGCATGGAGTACGTGAAGCTCGGTTCGACCGGTCTTGACGTGTCCCGGATCTGCCTGGGCTGTATGAGTTTCGGCCTCCCCGACCGCGGCACCCACACATGGAGCCTCGACGAGGAGGCATCCCGCCCCCTGATCCGCCGGGCGCTCGACGCCGGCATCAACTTCTTCGACACCGCGAACGTCTACTCGGACGGCACCAGCGAGGAGATCGTCGGCCGCGCGCTCGCCGAGTACGCCCGCCGCGACGAGATCGTGCTGGCGACCAAGGTGCACGGCCGGATGCGGTCCGGGCCCAACGGCGGCGGACTGTCCCGCAAGGCCATCATGACGGAGATCGATCACAGCCTCCGCCGTCTCGGCACCGACTACGTAGACCTCTACCAGATCCACCGCTGGGACCCCACGACCCCCGTCGAGGAGACGATGGAGGCCCTGCACGATGTGGTCAAGGCGGGCAAGGCCCGGTACATCGGAGCCAGCTCGATGTACGCCTGGCAGTTCTCCAAGGCCCAGTACACGGCGCGGCTGGGCGGCTGGACACGCTTCGTGTCGATGCAGAACCACTACAACCTCCTCTACCGCGAGGAGGAGCGCGAGATGCTGCCGCTGTGCGCGGACCAGGGCGTCGGGGTCCTGCCCTGGAGCCCGCTGGCCCGTGGCCGTCTGACCCGCGACTGGGACGAGACCAGCGAGCGCAGCCGCACCGACGAGTTCGGCAAGCGGCTCTACCAGGAGGGCGACCGGGCCATCGTCGACGCGGTGGCCACGGTGGCCGCCGAGCGGGGCATCCCGCGCGCCCGTGTCGCCCTCGCCTGGCTGCTCCACCAGAACACCGTCGCCGCGCCCATCGTCGGCGTCACCAAGCCGCACCACGTCGACGACGCGGTGGCGGCCCTCGACGTCCACCTCACCGACAAGGAGACCGAGGCGCTCCAGGAGCCGTACCGGCCGCACCCCATCAGCGGCCACTGACCGGGCGCGGCGAAAGACAGGCGGCGGTACGGGATCTCCCGTGCCGCCCCCGGGGTTCTCACATGCTGCCGGCCAGCCAGGGCCTGACCTGCCTGCGTGCCTCGTGCAGACGGGATTTCAGCGTGCCCAGCGGCACCCCGACACGTTCGGCGACCTCCGCGTACTCCAGCTGGCAGATGTCCCGGTAGACCAGTGGCGCCACCAGATGCGGATGTTCGCGCTCCAGCCGCTCCAGGGCCTCCAGCAGATCGATGCGGGACCCGGCGATCACGCTGGTGGTCCGAGGATCGACGTACTCAGTCGCGTCGATGGCCGCGGGCTGCTCGGCGGCCCGCCGCTTCAGTTCCCGGTACTTCTGCCGCGCGCAGTTGGCGACCACCGTGTACAGCCACGTGCTGAAGCGACTGCGGCCCTGGAACGTGGTGATCTTCCGCGCCACCTGGAGCAGCACGTCCTGCGCCGCTTCCTCGGCGTCCTCCCGGCACGGCAGGAACCGCCCGCAGCGCCGCAGGACGTCCGGCCCGATGAGCTGGAGCAGCCTGTTCAGGGCCACTCCGTCACCTGCGGCCGCGCGCCGAGCGAGCTCCTCGGAATCCGCGGCATCCCCCACTGGGAGCTCCCCTCGAAGTCGGTGTACGACCAGGCATGATAGTCCCATGCACTCCCTGGAGCGGATCGACCGCTACCGCCTGGAACGCCGCCTGGGCGGCGGCGCCTTCGGCACTGTCTGGCTCGCCCACGACGACGACCTCGAGGCGCTTGTCGCGGTCAAGGTGCTCGCCGACAACTGGGCCCACCGGCTGGACATCCGGGAGCGCTTCCTCTCTGAAGCACGCCTGCTGCGCCGGGCCGGTTCCAGCCGGGTCGTCCAGGTCTACGACATCGGCGAGCTGCCCGACGGCAGGCCCTACTTCGTCATGGAGTACGCCGACGGCGGCACCCTCGCCGACCGCCTCACCGACGGTCCGCTCCCGGTCGCCGAGGCCCTGCGGCTGACCGCCTCCTCCGCCCGGGCCGCCGCGGCCCTGCACGGCGCCGGGATAGTGCACCGGGACATCAAGCCGTCCAACGTCCTGCTGCGCACCGCGCCCGACGGCTCGGCCCGGTTGCTACTCGCGGATCTCGGCCTGGCCAAGAGCCTGGCGCAGGCCTCCGGACTGACCATGGCCGCGGGCTCCGCCGGGTACGCACCGCCCGAGCAGACCGAACCGGGCATGGGCATCGACGCCCGCGCCGACGTCTACAGCCTCGGCGCCCTCGGCTACCACCTCGTCACCGGCACGGTCCCGGCGCCGCCCGGCCGGGTGCAGCCCCCGGACCGGCTCCGCCCCGATCTGCCGCCCGAGGCCCGGCGGGCCCTGCTGCGGGCCATGGAACCCGACCGGGAGCGGCGCTGGCCGACCGCGGACGCCTTCGCCGACGTCCTCGACCGGCTCGCCGACGACGTAGCACCGCTCAGCCCGGCGCCCTCGGCCCCGGCACCCGCAGGTCCCCGCCGCCGTCGGGGGACCCTGCTGCTCGCGCTGGCCGCGGTCGCCGTCGCCGGCGGCACCGCGCTCGCCACCACCATGCTGCTCGACCGGACCGCGGCGGCGGACGTGACGGTCAAGGACGCCTCAGGACGGATCCAGGCCGCCGTGCCCGCGGCCTGGGGCCACCAGCTGCGCGACGCCGGCTGGGATCCGAAGACGCTGGGCCTGCCGAACGGGCACGAGCCCGCTCTCGGCGTCGCCGACGACCTCTCCGAATGGCCGGACCTCGGCAGCCATGTCAACGGCGCGTTCATCGGCCTGAGCGAGCACGGGGACCTCGCCGCCAAGGTGCGCGCCCTCACCCACTCCGGCTGTCACTACGAGGGCAGCCGTGACTACCGCGGCACGGCCTGGCAGGGCCCCATACGCACCTGGGACGACTGCGACGGCGGCAAGGGCTCCGTCACGGAGGCGGCCCTCGCCCCGGCCGACGGCACCGGCGGGACCCAGGTATATGTCCAGGTGCGCCAGGACGGCGGCAGCGACCGCACCGACCGGATCCTAGACTCGGTGCGGGTCACCGGCTGACCGCCCGCGCGGCCCGGCAGCCGGCCACGCCACACAACACAGCACAGCCCGTGTCAGCCGCCCCCCACACACACAGCGCATGTCAGCCCCCACACAACACAGCGCATGCCGGCCGTCCCCTGGCGGCGCACTCAGCCGGAACGCCCGAACTTTTCCCCCCGAGCACGCATCGGACAGAAAGGACGGAGCACACGGCACCGTCCGCACACGCCCTCCCAGGCGGTGAGTTTCGAGGAGCATCGATCATGTTGACCTTCCGGCGCGGCACGACGGGCCCGGACCACGATGGCACGGCCCCCTTCCTGACAGCACGACGCATGGTGTCGGCGCTGGGCGCGGTCGCCGCGCTGAGCCTGCTCACCGCCTGCGGCGGCCAGCACGGCACGACCGGCAGTGCCCCCCAGAAGCTGCCCGGGACGGCCCAGCCGGCCACCGGCGACCGGACGAGCGATGACGGCGCGTCGAAGGACACGAGCGGCGGCACCACGGCCGCCTCCTCCGGATCGAGCGACTCCGGTTCCAAGACCTCGGCGGGCTCCACCGGGGGCGGCACCACCAGCAGCCGCTGCCACACCTCCGAACTGCGCGCGTCCGTCGGTGCCAACAACCCCGGGGCCGGGCAGGAGAACTTCCCGCTCGTGCTGACCAACAGCTCCGGGCGGACCTGCACGATCGACGGCTACCCGGGCGCCGCTTTCGTAGACGCCTCCGGCAAGCAGCTGGGTCCCGACCCCAAGCGCAACGCCGGAAGCCCCGCCAAGATCACGCTCGCGCCGGGCCGGAGTGCCTGGGCGGGCCTGACGTTCTCCAACCCCGAGGTGAGTGGGGCCAAGACGGCCACGCCCGCGGCGATCCTGATCACCCCGCCCGACGAGCGGGACTCCCTGAAGGTGGCGTGGCCGGGCGGCGCGGTCCCCGTGTCCGACAACTCCTCCACCGCGCACCTGTCGGTCTTCCAGACGGGCACCGGCGCCTGACCCCTGCCCCCCTCCACCCCGCTGTCCGCTCGTCGGACAGCGGGGTTGTTCATGGAACCGTCGCGTTTGTCACAGAGCGGCAACACGTGCCGGGCGCCCCGATCTTTCCGCCGTCCTCGCCCATCGAACCCGTTCGACCGACATCAACGGAGGCTCCGCACGGGGCCGTGACGAGGAACCGGGGACGATCATGAACGGCATCTCACGCAGGCGTGTGCTCACCGCGGGCGCGACGGTGGGCGCCCTGGGCGCGCTGTCCGCCTGCTCGGGCGGTCTGGGCAGCCCGGACTCGGGCGGTGAGAGCCCCTCGCACCCCTCAGGCACGGCACAGGCCCGGCCCCTGAAGCTCATCGGCGACGGCTCCACCGCCGACACCGGCGCCCAGCCCCACCAGCCCAAGGCCGAGCGGCTGAAGCCCGGCCAGCGGCCGCCGCAGTTCGTGGTGTTCTCCTGGGACGGCGCGGGCGAACTCAGCAACCAGTTGTTCTCCCGCTTCCGCAAGATCGCGGCCGACCACAAGGCGTCGATGACCTTCTTCCTCAGCGGCATCTACGCGCTGCCCGAGTCCAAGAAGAACCTCTACCATCCGCCGCAGCACGCGGTCGGTGCCTCCGCGATCGGCTACCTCGCCGACCGGCACATCCACGCCACCCTCCAGCAGGTGCGCGCCGCCTGGCTGGAGGGCCATGAGATAGGCACCCACTTCAACGGCCACTTCTGCGGCGCCGACGGGGTGCGCAACTGGTCGTCCGCCGAGTGGAAGAGCGAGATCGACCAGGCTGTCCGCTTTGTCACCGAGTGGAAGACCAACACCGGTTTCACCGACCTCGACCCGCTGCCCTTCGACTACGGCAAGGAACTGATAGGCGGCCGCACCCCCTGCCTGGAGGGCCAGGCGGCCCTGCTGCCCACCGCCGCCGCACTCGGCTGGAAGTACGACGCCAGCTCGCCCGGCGGACTGCAGATGTGGCCCGGCAAAGTGCAGGGCGGCCGGATCTGGGACTTCCCCCTCCAGTCCATCCCGTTCTCCGGACACTCCTTCCAGGTGCTGTCGATGGACTACAACATGATGTTCAACCAGTCCGCCGGCAACCCTCTGGGCGACAAGTCCCAGTACGACGCCTGGCGCGCCCAGGCCCGCGACACCTACCTGGCCGGTTTCCAGCGCGCCTACGAGAGCAACCGCGCCCCCTTCTTCATCGGCAACCACTTCGAGCGCTGGAACGGCGGCATCTACATGGACGCCGTGGAGGAGGCGATCGGGCGGATCGCCGCGTACGACGACGTGCGCATGGTGTCCTTCCGGCAACTGGTGGAGTGGCTGGAGGTCCAGGACCCGGCGGTCATCAGGAAGATGCGCACCCTGGCCCCCGGACAGTCACCGCTCGGCGGCTGGGAGGAGTTCCTCGGCACACCGGCGTCCACGGCGCCCACCGGGAACTGACCGGAGGTTTTGGCCGTCGACGCCGGGTCGGCGGACCGTGGAACCGACCGTCGGCACCCGGCGACGGTCGCTGTAGCGTCCGTGGCATGGATCACACAAGGCGGTTCGAGGGGTACGGAGTTCTCATCACGGGCGCGGCGCGTGGCATCGGCGGCGCGACGGCCCGCCGGCTCGCCCAGGAGGGCGCCCGCGTCCTGGTCACCGACGTGGACGCGGAGGAGGCCGACAGGACCGCGGCGGCGCTACGGGACGTGGGCGCGCGGGCGGAGGCGTTCCGCTGCGACGTCGCCGACCGCGCCGGTGTGGAGGCGGCCGTCGCCCGCGCCGTGGAGGCCTTCGGGGCACTGGACGTCCTGGTCAACAACGCCTACGGCTGCACTCCCGACGCCCCGCTCTTCGAGGACGAGCCGGACGAGGTGTGGGCCCGCGACCTCGACCTCACCCTGACGGGGGCGTACCGCTGCAGCCGCGCGGCGCTCCCGCACCTCGTGGCCTCAGGCCGCGGCGCCATCGTCAACATCGGTTCCGTCAACGGCATCCAGGACTTCGGCAACCACGCCTACAGCGCCGCGAAGGCCGGCCTGATGTCCCTCACCCGTACCCTCGCCGGCCACGCGGCCCCCCGCGGGGTCCGCGTCAATCTGGTCGCCCCGGGCACGGTCCGGACCAGCGCGTGGCAGGACCGCGAGGCCGACCTGGCCGTGGCGAGCGAGCTGTACCCGCTGGGCCGGGTCGGCGAACCGGAGGACATCGCGGCGGCCGTCGCTTTCCTGGCCTCCCGCGACGCGGCGTGGATCACAGGCACGACGCTGTGTGTCGACGGCGGTCTGCTCGCCGTGAACACGGGATTCCGCCAGGCGGTACGGCAGCGCCGGTGAGCCACGCCGCAAGCGGTCACTCCCGGCGCGGTGACGGCCGGGCGTCGCAGCGGTAGAGCACCGGCAGATGGCCGCCCGCGCCGTATGCCGACGACGGAACCTTCGCGCAGTGCGTCGTGACCCAGTGCGCGACGGCGGCGGCGTCGGGGGCGAGCGGCGCGGGGTGCCGGCCCTTCTTGTGCGGGTGACGCAGGGCGACGTAGCGCAGTTCGCCCGAGCCGATCAGCCGCTGCAGCGCCTGCGGCGTGGGGTGGGGCACCTGCCCGGTGAACCCGCCCATCGGCAGCATGGGCACGTTCGCCGCGAGTATGTAGGCCGAGGCGTCGCTCCAGGCGGGCACCGCCGCAAGGTACTTCGCCCCGCCCCGGTGGGCTTCGAGGTAGGCCAGGAACCGCTCACGGGCCGGCGTCAGCCGGGAGGGACCGCCGCCGCCGGGGCGGCTGGCGGGGCCGACCCGGGCCATGCCGCCCGGCTGGTTGTAGCGCGGGGACAGTGCCGAGGCCGACCACACGGTCGGTATCAGCAGGACCGCGGCGAGCCCGGCGGCGAGTCCCGCCACGGCGATCCGCGGCCGGTGAGCGAGGCGCGCCCTGCGCCGACCGAGCAGCACCAGGGACACCACGCCCAGGACGACGGCGGCCGGGCCCTGCCAGCTGAGGAAGTGCCGGTAGCACAGCGTCAGGGCCACACACCACACGACATTCACGGCGATCACCGTCGGCAGCACCCACGCGCGGCGCCCGCCGCTCCGCCAGGCCCGCCAGGCCCGGACCAGCCCGGCGCCGCTCAGCGCCGACAGGGCCACGGCGACGACGCCCATGTAGTACGTGTGACCGGTGACGCTGCCGAAGCTGAACGCGGCGAAGAAGGTGGCCAGCCACACTCCCCACAGCACATAGCCGGTGAGCGTCCGGTCGGTGCGGCCCGGGCGGCGACGCCACGCCACCGCGAGCCCCCAGGCGAGGCCGAGCGCGGCCAGCGGGTACAGCCACCCCGTCTGCGTCGCCAGTCCCGGGCTGAACATCTTCAGCACGCTGTCGCCCAGGCCGGGGCCCGAACCGCTCGCCTGGTGCGCGGCCTGGCCGGTGTCGATGCTGCCCGTACCGGCCGCGTCGACACCGACCGCATCGAACCTGCTCAGGAAGTTGTAGCCCACGACCATGCTGTAGGCGGAGTTGTCCGTCGTCCCGTCTATGTAGGGGCGGGACTGCGCGGGCACCACCGTCGCGACGACCATCCAGGACACCGACACGGCCAACGTCACGACGCCGGCCAGGGCCATATGTCCGGCCCGGCGCCGCCAGGTCGTGGGCGCGGCCACCAGATAGGTGACGGCGAGGGCGGGCACCACCGCCCAGGCCTCCAGCATCTTGCACTGGAACGCCACCCCCACCCAGACCCCGGCGAGCAGCAGGGTGCGCAGCCGAGCCCGCTCCACGGCCCGCCAGGTGGCCTCGGCGGCCAGCAGCAACAGCAGGACGAACGGGGCGTCCTCCACTATCGACCGGCCGAGCCCCACCGTCACCGGCGTGAGCGTCAGGAACCCCGCGGCCAGCAATCCCGCCGGCACACCGGCCCAGCGGCGCACCAGCACATGGAGCAGCAGCACACAGGCCACGCCCTCGACCGCTTGGGGGAGGACCAGCGCCCAGGGGTGGAAGCCGAAGACCATCGCCGACAGGGCCTGGGGCCACAGAAAGCCGGGCAGCTTGTCGAGGGTGATCGAGTTGCCCGGGTCGAAAGAGCCGAAGAAGAAGGCGGTCGGGCTGTCGGTCATGCTGCGCACGGCGCTGGCGTAGAACACGTGATAGACGCTGCGGTCGATGCCCCAGGTGTCGAGCACGGCCGCGAGCGCCAGGAGGGACAACAGGACCGGAACCTCGTACCGTGGCCGGGGTGTTCCCGACGTCCATCGGAAAGGCCGCGCCCCGTCGTCGGGTCGGGTGCCGGCGGTCGTGGCCGCCGTGCCCGGGGCGGTGGGCTCGGGGCCGGACACAGTGGTCGGCTCGGAATGGGGGCTGAGCATGGATGGGCCCTTCCAGGACTCCCGCGGAACTCTTCACCGTCGCGTCGGTCCGGTCCCGTACCGCATACGACCGGACCGACGACCACGAAGAGGGAGTCGCACGCGCGTCGCGTTGCCCGACCTCCACAGGACCTCGGTAAGAACCCACTCACCAGCGTCCTACCCGGACGACACGCGGGGCGGGCCGTGCCCTCCGCGCGGAGGCCACACCCCGCTGCCCGACCGCCCGGCTCAGGACCCGGTGTCCGACAGTGCCGCGAACACGGCGCGGGGCTCGCCGCCGTCCGGGGAGCGCCAGCCCGCCGTGACATGCCCCGCCGCGCCGGCCGGGCCGCCGCCGCCCGGTTCCAGGACGCGCGTAACCCGGATGGTCAGGCGCCGGGCGAAGGGGGACCCGGTGGTGTCCACGGTCACCCGGGTGTCATCGGGCCCGGTCGTCACGGTCGTCGAGACGACCCCGGTGGCGAGGGCGGCGCCGTCGAACCGGACGGTGACGGACGGGTCGGGGGTGTCGCTGACGCTCTGCGCCTGAGGTACGGCACGGCCCTGGAGCAGCGCCAGCAACTCGGCCACCACCACCGGGTCATGCGTCCCGTCGTAGATCCACCGCTTCCCCAGCACGCCGTGCTCGGACGTCCCGATGAGCCCCTCGTCGGCTCCCTCCAGGGGCGCGGCCCGGTAACTGAGCGGTATGTGGTAGGCCACGGGCCGGTCGCCGGACTCGTCGGTGGTCACCATGAACTCGATCCCGACCTCGCCCCGGGGGTCGTCCAGCCGGAACCCGCCGGTCCGTGACAGCACCGGCTCGCCGCCGGAGCCGCGGTACCAGGGCTGGGCGGGCAGCCAGGGCGTCAGGAGTTCCAGCTTGGTGGGGGCCATGGTGGTGTGGTGAATGATCGACATGCCTGGTGAACGCCTGCTGCCCGGCGGGTGGTTCCCGCCCCGGCCGCCGTACGCCCGCTCACCCGGCAAACCCCCCGAACGGGTGAGCGTTCGTCATCCGCACCGGCCCCGGCACCCTGTGCCGCCTCCGCCACACGCCCGGCGGACGGCGGTCACGCGTCTCCTGGCGGGCCGTCACGTAGCGTGGGGAGGGCGCAGGGGCACCGGCCCCCGCCGCCATCAGTCGCGCGCCGCGCCCCTGCCGCTCGCAGGGGCACGGACCCAGTGCCGGACCCGGGCCCACCCTGTCCGCCGGACGTCTCCGCGGACGCCGCCGAGCCGCGGCGGTGACAGGTCGGCCGCCCGGAGAGCCGCAATCCGAGACGAGAGGTGGCCGTGTCGATCGATACACCCGAGTCAGGCGGGGCGGACCCGGACATCAGCGTCGTCGTCATCGTCTTCAACGACGCCCCGCGCCTGAAGACCGCCGTACGCTCCGTACTCGGCCAGACGCTGCGCAACGTGGAAGTGATCATCGCCGACGACTGCTCCACCGACGAGTCCTGCGAGGTGGCGCGGTCACTCGCCGCCGCCCACCCCGGCCGGGTGCGGGCACTGCGGCTGCCGGAGAACAGCGGCGGCTGCGGAGAACCCCGCAACCGGGGCCTGGCCGAGGCCCGCGGCCGCTATGTGATGTTCCTGGACAGCGACGACACCCTCGAACGAAACGCCTGCCGCAATCTGCTGGAGGCGGCCGAGCGCACCGGCGCCGATCTGGTCTCGGGACTCTGCGTCCGGGTGTACACCGACAGCAGGCACGGAAAGCGGGTGCCCTGGTACCCCTGGCTCTACCGGTCCACGCGCACCGTCGAGTCCATCGCCGAACTGCCCGACCTCTTCGTCTTCGACACCCTGTCGACCAACAAGTGCTACCGGCGGGACTTCCTCGTCGAGAACGGACTCGCGTTCCCCCAGGGCATCCACTACGAGGACCTGCTGTTCACGGCACAGGCCTACCTCGCGGCCGGGCGGATCACCCTGATCCCCCACACGGTCTACCACTGGAGCGTGGCGCAGAAGTCCACGGCCAAGTCGATCAGCAACCGGCGCCACGAGATCAACAACTTCACCGACCGGCTGGAGATCCACCGCCGTATCGACGCCATGCTGTACCGGCGCGGCCTCGACGAGTTGAAGCTGCACAAGGACATCAAGTTCCTCAAGCACGACCTCGTTCTCTATCTGCGCGACCTCCCCTTCCTCGACGACGACTACCGGCACCGCTTCGCGGAACTGGCCCGCGGCTACCTCCGGGACTTCCCCGAGGCGGCGTACGCCCGCCTGGACCCCGTCCACGCCATCTGCGCCTACCTGCTGACGCGGGAGGACTGGGACAATCTGATGCCGGCCGTCGACACCCTGATCAACCGCGGCAAGATCTCCGCGCCGCTCGCCGAGCGCGACGGCCGCGTCTACTGGTGCGACCGCTACCTGGACGACCCCGGGGCCCGCGAGATCATGGACGTCACGGGCCTCGGCCACCACGGCCGGCCGCTGGAGCAGATGTTCCTGCGCAATCTGCTGACCCGGTACGCCGTCCAGGGCGACCTGGTGCTCCTCGAAGGCGCGGTGGTCAACCCGCTCCACACCGTCCCCGCGGATGCCCGTCTCACCGCCGAGTTGGAGTTCCGCGCCCGCCGCCGCAGCCTGCAGACGTTCCGCTTCCCGGTGCGGACGATCCGTCACGAGGGCGACACCCTCGTCTGGCAGGCCTCCGTCCCCCTGTCCGGCCGCTTCCGGCCGCTGGGCGTCATCGACGAGGTCTGGGACGTCCGGCTGCATCTGCGGGCCGACGGCAGACGCACCACCAGCCGGATCACCGCCGGGAGCGTCGATCTGGAGGGCGTCGCCCCCGTCCCCGTACGGCCCCGCCTCTCCCGCCTCATGGCAGACCGGCTCGAACCACAGGTCTCCGCCAAGGGACATCTCGCCTTCCGGCTCGTCCAGCACGGCGCGGCGGCCCGGCGCGGCCGCGCCCTGGTGGACCGCAATCTGCACGGTTCCGCCGCCCGGACCCTCAAGGGCGCCTACCGCACGCTCCGCGCCGTCAGACGGGACCTCGCCTCCGGCACGCGCAAGGTCCAGATCTACCACCGCATGCTGCGACTGCTCCCGGTCCGCCGGGGCACCGTCGTCTTCGAGAGCCATCTCGGCAAGCAGTACAGCGACAGCCCCCGGGCCCTCTACGAAGAACTGCGCCGCCGCCGGCTGCCCGTCACCGCGATCTGGTCCTACGCGGGGGAGCGGCCCGTGGGCTTCCCCGAGGACGCCGAGCTCGTCCGCCGGTGGTCCTGGCGCTATCTCAGGGCGTTGGCCCAGGCCGAGTTCTGGATCGACAACCAGGGCTTCCCCCTCCGGCTGGCCAAACGCCCGGAGACCACCTACATCCAGACATGGCACGGCTCGGCCCTGAAGAAGATGGGGTTCGACGAGCCCAACCACCGGGTGATGTCCGAGCAGGAACAGCGTGCCTACCAGGAAGCGCTGGACCGCTTCGACCACTTCGTGGTCCGCAGCGAGCACGATGTGCGCACCCTTGCCCGCGCCTACCGCATCCCCGAGGCGAAGCTGCTGCGCACCGGATATCCGCGCAACGACGTCCTGGTACGGGCCGCCCGCGACCCCCGGACGCCCGACCCCGCCGCCCGCCGGCTCGCCGAACGCCTCGGCATCCGCCCGGAGCACCGCGTGCTGCTGTACACGCCCACGTTCCGGGCCCGTCCCGGCGGCGGTGTACAGGACTTCGACATCCCCTTCGACGTGGAGCGCTTCGCCGACCGCTTCGGGGACCGGTACACGCTCCTGGTCCGTTCCCACTATCTGAACCGGGTCGCGCTGCCCCCGTCGGTGGCGGACCGCGTGATCGACGTGACGGACGAGGCGGACATCACCCCGCTCCTGCTGCTGGCCGACGCCCTCATCACCGACTACTCCTCCGTGATGTTCGACTACGCCCTGCTGCGCCGGCCGCTCGTCTTCTACGCCTACGACTGGGAGGAGTACTCCCGGGACATGCGCGGCACCTATCTCGACCTGCTGGAGGAGGCCCCGGGGCCGGTCGCCCGCACGGAGGACGAACTCCTCGCCGCGCTCGACGACCTGCCGGCCGTGGGCACCCAGTACGAGGCGCGGCTGAAGGAGTTCGTGGACAAGTACGGCGAGTACGACCGCGGGGACGCGGCGGCTCGCATCGTGGACCGTTTCTTCGGACCCACGGGAGAGGCCCGATGACACAGCGTGAGATCTTCTTCGTCGCCAACGAGGTCAACGAGCTCGGCGGCGTGAGCCGTTGGCAGACCCAGATGGCCCGGCTGTTCGCGGAGCGCGGCCATCGCGTCCGGATCATCGGTATCGCCCCGCCCGAGGTGCCGATGGACCTCGGCACGCGTCCGCCGTTCGAGACGCTGACCCTCTACGACCGCCGGCCGCCGGCCCACCGCGAGCCGCACGTCCCGCTCGGCCGCATCGCCCCGGCGGCCCGGGCGGGCGGGGCGGCCAGACGGGCCGCCGCCGAGCGTCTGTCGGGCGTGTTCCGCGCCGCGGGGCCCGGTGCCGTGATCATCGTGACTCAGGTGTGGGCGATGGAGTGGGTGGCGCTCGCGGACACCGCCGGGCATCCGGTCATCGGCATGAGCCATGAGTCCTTCGAGGCGTCCCGGCGCTCCTCGCGCTTCGCGCGCGTACGGCGGTACTACCAGGACGTGGACCGGCTGCTGGTCCTCACTCAGGAGGACGCCGACCGCTGGGTGGGGCAGGGCCTCAACAACGTCGGCTTCCTGCCCAACCCGGTGCCGGTGATGCCGGCCGCCCCCTCGCCGCGCACGGAGAAGGCGGTGGTCAGCATCGGGCGGCTCAGCCACGCCAAGGGCGTCGATCTGCTGCTCGACGTGTGGGCCGAGGCGGCGCCCCGGCAGCCCGGCTGGATCCTGCGTATCCACGGCGCGGGCGACCACGAGCCGGAACTGCGGCGGCAGTGCGCGGAACTCGGCCTGGACGACTCGGTGGAGTGGGCGGGACAGACCGACGACGTGACCGGGGCGCTGGGACGGTCGTCCGTACTGGTGCAGTCGTCCCGGGGCGAGGGCTTTCCGCTGGTCCTGCTGGAGGCGATGGCCTGCGGTGTGCCGTGTGCCGCGTTCGACTGCTCCCCGGGAGTGCGCGAGATCATCCGGGACGGCGAGGACGGCCTGCTGGCCCGGCACGGCAACACCTCCGAACTCGCCCGTCACCTGGTACGGCTGATGGCCGACGAGAATCTGCGCGACGCGATGGGGGAGCGGGCACGGCAGAACGTGCGGCGCTTCGCCCCGGAGGTCATCGTCCGCCGCTGGGAGCAGCTCTTCGACTTCCTGGAGCGGTGAGGGACGGCGCCCCGGCACAGTTTCGGGGCGCATGTCCAAGAGTTGCGGCCGGTGTTCCGCGATGGTGTCAAAACCCTTGACGCATCTCCCTCTTGGGGTTTAACTCACGTCCTAAATTAAGCCATGAGGATCTTCCGGAGCTGAACGGAGAGGCTTCCGGAGCCCTCCCGGCGTTCTCGACTCCCGGAAAGGGACACCAGGAGCCATGCGCAGCATCCGAGCCGCGGCCGTAGGCGCCGTCACCATGTCACTCGCCCTTGCCGCCTCGGCCTGCGGAGGCGGTTCGTCGACGAACGGCGGGTCCGACGACTCGCCGAAGACGCTCACGTACTGGGCGTCGAACCAGGGCGCCAGCATCGAGGTCGACAAGAAGGTCCTCCAGCCGGAACTCGACAAGTTCGAGAAGCAGACGGGCATCAAGGTGAAGCTGGAGGTCGTCCCCTGGTCGGACCTGCTGAACCGGATCCTCACCGCGACCACCTCCGGCCAGGGCCCCGACGTGCTGAACATAGGCAACACCTGGAGCGCCTCCCTGCAGGCCACCGGTGCGCTGGTGCCGTGGGACGCCAAGAACTTCGACAAGATCGGAGGCAAGGCCCGCTTCGTCGACTCCGCGCTCGGCTCCACCGGCGTCCAGGGCAAGGACCCGGCCGCCGTGCCGCTCTACTCGATGGCCTACGCGCTCTACTACAACAAGAAGATCTTCGCCGACGCGGGTATCTCCCAGCCGCCCGCCACCTGGGACGAGCTGGTCGCCGACGGCAAGAAGATCCAGCAGAAGGGCAAGCAGGTCCTCGGCGCGGAGGGCTCCAACGTCTCGGAGAACATCCACCACGTCTTCGTCTTCGGCAAGCAGCACGGCGCGGACTTCTTCACCCCCGACGGCAAGGCCGACTTCACGAACGACGGTGTCGTCGCCGCGGTCAAGCAGTACGTCGACCTGATGGCCAAGGACAAGGTCATCCCCGCCGGCAACGCCGAGTATGCGCAGAACCAGTCCGTGAGCGACTTCGCCAAGGGCAAGACGGCGATGCTGCTGTGGCAGTCCGCGGCCGCCAACCTGAAGTCGCAGGGCATGAGCGAGGATCAGTACGGCATCGCACCGGTGCCCGTGCAGTCCGGCACCCCGGGGGCCGGCGCCCAGGTCGACTCCATGGTCGCCGGCATCAACCTGGCCGTCTTCAAGAACACGCACAACATCGACGGCGCCATGAAGTTCGTGAAGTTCATGACCAGCGACGACGAGCAGAAGATCCTCAACAAGGAGTACAGCTCCATCCCGCCGGTCAGCGCCGCCCAGTCCGACCCCGCCTTCACCGCCCCGGCGAACGTCGTCCTGAAGGACACCCTCGCCGAGAGCGCCGCCGCGCTGCCGCAGGTCGCGGACGAGTCCCAGTTCGAGACCACGGTCGGCGCCGCCGTCAAGGAGCTGTTCGCCGACGCCGCGGCCGGACGCGCCGTCACCACCGAGTCGGTGAAGGCGAAGCTGCAGAAGGCCCAGCAGCAGATGCCGACGAAGTGAGCACGGACACCGTCATGACGTCCACTGTTCCCGCAGCGGCCGACGGACGAACCGTGCCCGAGAACTCCCCCCGTGCGGCGCGCGGCCCGCGCCGCACCGGGCGGATCCGGCGCATCGGACTGCCGTATCTGCTGCTCCTGCCCGCCCTGCTCCTCGAACTCCTCGTCCATCTGGTGCCGATGGTGATCGGCATCGTGATGAGCTTCAAGGAGCTCACCCAGTTCTACATCCGCGACTGGGGCACCGCCCCCTGGACCGGTCTCGGCAACTACCGCGTCTCGGTGGACTTCGACGCCCCCGTCGGGGACGCGCTGCTCCACTCCTTCCTCGTCACCGTCGGCTTCACCCTGCTGTCGGTCGGGCTGTGCTGGCTCATCGGCACGGCGGCCGCCGTCTTCATGCAGGACACCTTCCGCGGCCGGGGCCTGCTGCGCGCGCTGTTCCTGGTCCCGTACGCGCTGCCCGTCTACGCGGCCGTCATCACCTGGGTGTTCATGTTCCAGCACGACAACGGCCTGGTGAACCACGTACTGCACGACCAACTGCACCTCACCGACAAGCCCTCCTTCTGGCTGATCGGCGACAACAGCTTCATCGCCCTGCTCACCGTGTCCGTATGGAAGGGCTGGCCGTTCGCCTTCCTCATCGTCATGGCCGGACTGCAGAACATTCCCCGCGAACTGTACGAGGCCGCCGCGCTCGACGGCGCCGGCATGTGGCAGCAGATCCGCCGGATCACCCTGCCCTCGCTGCGGCCCGTCAACCAGGTGCTGATCCTGGTGCTGTTCCTGTGGACGTTCAACGACTTCAACACGCCGTACGTGCTGTTCGGCAGGGCGGCCCCGCAGGCCGCGGACCTCATCTCGGTCCACATCTACCAGGCGTCGTTCGTCACCTGGAACTTCGGCACCGGCTCCGCGATGTCCGTCCTGCTGCTGCTCTTCCTGCTGGTCGTGACGGGTGCGTATCTCGCGGTCACCTCGCGTGGACGGAGGTCCGCCGATGTCTAGGTCCCCGATGGCCCCGCCCCGCTCCTTCCTGTGGTCCCGCCGCGTCTTCCTGACCCTGCTCACCAGCTTCGTACTGGTGCCGGTCTATGTCATGGTCTCCAGCTCCCTGAAGCCGCTCGCGGACGTCTCGGGACAGTTCCGCTGGCTGCCCAGCGGCCTGACGATCCGTCCCTACATCGACATCTGGTCGACGGTCCCGCTCGCGCGCTACTTCGTGAACTCGCTCATCGTGTCGAGCGCGGCGACGGTCTGCTCGGTCGTGATCGCGATCTTCGCGGCCTACGCGGTGAGCCGCTACGACTTCCGCGGCAAGCGGGTGTTCACGATCACCGTGCTGTCCACGCAGATGTTCCCCGGCATCCTCTTCCTGCTCCCGCTGTTCCTGCTCTACGTCAACATCGGCAACGCCACCGGCATCGCCCTGTTCGGGTCCCGCGGCGGGCTGATCCTCACCTACCTCACGTTCTCGCTGCCGTTCTCGATCTGGATGCTCATCGGGTACTTCGACTCGGTGCCGCGGGATCTCGACGAGGCGGCGCTCGTGGACGGCTGCGGACCGCTCGGCGCGCTGCTGAGGATCGTGGTGCCCGCGGCCGTACCCGGCATCGTCGCGGTCGCCGTCTACGCCTTCATGACCGCGTGGGGCGAGGTGCTCTTCGCCTCCGTGATGACCAACGACACCACCCGCACCCTCGCCGTCGGGCTCCAGGGCTACTCCACGCTCTACGACGTGTACTGGAACCAGATCATGGCCGCCTCACTGGTCGTCAGCGTTCCCGTCGTCGCGGGCTTCCTGCTGCTGCAGCGCTATCTCGTCACCGGGCTCACCGCCGGAGCCGTGAAGTGACCAACCCCCCTATTCCTGAGAGGACTTCTGTGTCCGAACGTATCGACCTCGCCGCGCTCCCGCAGGACTTCCTGTGGGGTACGGCCACAGCGGCGTACCAGATCGAGGGAGCCGTCGACGAGGACGGCCGCTCGCCGTCGATCTGGGACACCTTCTCCCACACCCCCGGAAAGATCGACAACAACGACCACGGCGACGTCGCCTGCGACCACTACCACCGCTGGCGCGAGGACATCGGGCTGATGAAGCAGCTGGGCACCAACGCCTATCGGCTGTCCATCGCCTGGCCCCGGGTGATGCCGGGCGGCGACGGGCCGGTGAACGCCAAGGGCCTCGCGTTCTACGACGCGCTGGTCGACGGCCTGCTGGAGGCGGGCATCACCCCGTCGGTCACCCTCTACCACTGGGACCTTCCGCAGGTGCTCCAGGACCGCGGCGGCTGGCCCGAACGGGACACGGCCGAGCACTTCGCCGCGTACGCGTCCGCCGTCGCCGAACGCCTCGGCGACCGCGTCACCCACTGGGCCACACTCAACGAACCCTCCTGCTCGGCCTGGATCGGCCATCTCGAGGGAAGGATGGCCCCCGGGGCCACCGACCTGACCGCCGCGGTCCGCGCCTCCTACCATCTGCTCCTCGGCCACGGCCTCGCCGTCCGGGCGATCCGCGCCGCGGCCCCGCGGGCCCAGATCGGCATCGTCAACAACCTCTCGACCGTCTTCGCCGCGAGCGACCGCCCCGAGGACGAGGCTGCGGCCCGCCGCCACGACGGCCATGTCAACCGCTGGTGGCTGGACCCGGTCCACGGCCGAGGCTTCCCGGCCGACATGCGCGAGGTCTACGGCGTCGAACTCCCCGAACATCCGGGGGACTTGGAGACGATCGCCGCGCCGCTCGACTGGCTCGGCCTGAACTACTACTTCCCCGCGACCGTCGTCGACGACCCGGCCGGCCCCGCCCCCCGCGCCCGCGCCGTACGCCGCCTGGGCGTTCCGCGCACCGGCATGGACTGGGAGATCGACGCGAGCGGCATCGAGACCCTGCTGCTGAGACTCACCCACGACTACGGCGCCCGCCGGCTGTACGTCACCGAGAACGGCTCTGCCTTCCCTGACGTGGTACGCCCCGACGGCACCGTGGACGACCCCGAGCGCCAGGACTACCTGGAGCGGCACCTCGCCGCCTGCGCCTCGGCGGCCCGCAAGGGTGCCCCTCTCGCCGGCTACTTCGCCTGGTCGCTGCTCGACAACTTCGAGTGGGCCTACGGCTACGACAAGCGCTTCGGCCTCGTCCACGTGGACTACCGCAGCCAGGTCCGCACCATCAAGGGCAGCGGACACCGGTACGCCGAGATCGTGCGCACCCATCGGGGGCGGGCCCGCAGAGCGGCCTGAGCCGGTCTCCTGCGGTGAGCGCGGGTGCGGGAGCCCGCGCCCACCGCAGGTCCGGCCGCTCGACGCGCAACCCCGGCCATCCCTCCGTAGGGTGGAGACGAGGTCGGCGATGCGAGTGCTGGTGATCGAGGACGAACGAGGACTCGCCGAGGCGATTGCCCACGGGCTCGCCGAGGAGGGCTTCGTCGCCGATGCCGTGTACGACGGCGTGGACGGGCTCTGGCGGGCCGTGCACGAGCCGTACGACGCGATCGTGCTGGACCTGATGCTGCCCGGCCTGTCCGGGTACGAGGTCCTCAAGCGGCTGCGCGCGGCCCGTGTGTGGACCCCCGTGCTCATCCTCACCGCGAAGGACGGCGAGTACGACGAGGCCGACGCTCTCGACCTCGGCGCGGACGACTATCTGAGCAAGCCGTTCTCCTACGTGGTGCTGGTCGCCCATCTGCGGGCGTTGCTGCGCCGCGGCGCCCCCGCCCGGCCCGCGGTGCTCGCGGCCGGCGACCTGGCCCTGGACCCGGCGCGGCGCCGCTGTCATCGTGCGGGCCGGGAGATCGCGCTGACGGCACGAGAGTTCACCCTGCTGGAATTCCTGCTGCGCCACCCCGACGAGGTGGTCAGCAAGACCGACATCCTCGACCATGTGTGGGAGGTGAACTTCGACGGCGACACCAATGTCGTCGAGGTCTATGTGGGCTATCTGCGCCGCAAGATAGACGCTCCGTTCGGCCGCCGGACGATCGAGACCGTCCGCGGGGCGGGCTACCGGCTGCACGGCACCGGGAGATGAACCCGTGCGCGTCCCCGTCCCCGAGTGGTGGGCCCGCCGTTCCCTGCGCCTGAAGCTGACCGCCGCGGCGGCATTGATGATCGCGGTGGCCCTCGTCGGCGCGGCATCCCTGCTGGTCGTCTGGCTGCGCACCAGCCTCATCAGCGGACTCGATCAGACCGCCTTCCAGCAGGCCCAGGTCATCGCCGCGAACCAGGAGGACGGCGGCCTGCCCCGCACGCTGCCGCTGTCGGGCAACGGTGACACCGCCATCCAGATCGTCGACGCGGCGGGCGGCGTACGGTCCAGCTCGGCGAATCTGGCGGGCCACCCCCCGCTGTTCCACTTCGTCCCCATCGCCTCCGAGACGCCCAACCACATCCACACCGTGCACGACCTGCCGCTGACCGGGGCCGAGACCTGGCGCGCGGTGGCCCTGCCCGCCGGGACCGACAGCGATCCGCTGACCGTGTACGTCGCCGTCCCGACCGCCCCCGTGGACCGCAACCTGGCCGCCCTCACCGCCGGGCTGGCCATCGGCATACCGCCGGCCGTCGCCCTGCTCACCGGCGTCGTCTGGCTGCTGACCGGCCGGGCGCTGCGGCCCGTGGACGCCCTGCGCGGCCAGACCGCCGAGATCACCGCCGTCGACCTCGGCCGCCGCCTGGACGTACCGCCGGCCGACGACGCCCTCGGCCGGCTGGCCCGCACCCTCAACGACCTGCTGGCCCGGCTCGACGTCGCCACCCGGCACCAGCGGCAGTTCGTCGCGGACGCCGCGCACGAGCTGCGCAGCCCCCTCAGCAGCCTGCACACCCAGCTGGAGGTCGCCGTGCGGCACCCCGGCTCGGCGGCCTGGGAGACCCGAGGCCCCGCTCTGATCGAGGAGAGCGAGCGGCTGTCCCGGCTCGTCGACGACCTGCTGCGGCTGGCCCGCCTCGACGCCCGGCCCCAGCTGCGCAAACGCCCTGTCGACCTGGACGAGATCGTCTTCCGGGAGGTCTGCCACGCCCGGCTGCACACCCACCTGCTGATCGATCGGCACGCGGTCAGCGCCGCCCGTGTCTACGGCGACGGGGACGCCCTCGCGCGCGTCGTGCGCAATCTGCTGGACAACTCCATCCGGTACGCCGTCGACCGGATCGACGTCAGCCTGCGCGTCCATGACGGTATCGCCTGCCTGGTCGTCGCGGACGACGGACCGGGCATCCCGGTGGCCGACCGCGGCCGCGTCTTCGACCGCTTCACGCGCCTGGACGGGGCCCGCGCCCGGGGCACCGGGGGCAGCGGGCTCGGCCTGGCGATCGTGCACGACATCGTCGCCGCCCACCACGGCCGCGTCGACATCGAGGACAACGCCCCCGGCGCCCGCATCGTGGTGCGGGTACCCGCCACCGACCTGTGACCCGTCAGACGGCCGAGCTGCGGCGATCACCTACCATGGACGGTCGGCGTGCGGCAAGGACCGCCGAGGACCGACCGGGCAAGTTCACCGTTTCGTCACAGAGTGGCCGTCCCTACAACCGGCACCCCCGCGCGCCGGTCTAGTTGGCAGAGGCCGCAGAACACGCGAAAGGGGAGGCCGGTCATGAGGGACATAGGCAGACGGGGAGCCGTGGCGCTCGGCATCACCGGACTGGTGGCGCCGCTCGCGCTCGCGCTCGGCACGGCGCCCGCGCAGGCGGCGAGCTGCACCACACAGACCGGGCCGTATCAGAAGCAGGTCGAGAAGTTCCTCGGACGCCCGGTCGACGGCAGGCAGTCGTCCGCCGACTGCACGGCGATCCGGGCCTTCCAGAACAAGCACGGCATCACCCCCGCCATCGGCTACGCGGGTCCCGTCACCTGGGGTGTGATGGACCTCATGAACAAGCAGAAGGCGGTGGGCAACAAGCCCAACAAGGACGGGAAGTGCCCCGTCAACAAGGGTCGCATCGCCTGCGTCAACCTCACGCTCCAGCTCAGCTGGATCCAGGACGGCAACCGTCTCGTCTACGGCCCGGTGGCGGTCCGCACGGGCCGCGACGGCTACGAGACCCGCACCGGTCTGAAGAAGATCTACTGGCGCGACATCGACCACGTGTCGAGCGTGTACCACGTGCCGATGCCCTACAGCCAGTTCTTCGACGGCGGGCAGGCCTTCCACTCGGTGGGCCTGAGCATGTGGAACCCGCCGGGATCGCACGGCTGCGTCAACATGACCTCGACCGATGCAAAGAAGTACTGGTCACTGCTGAAGAACGGCGACGACGTGTTCGTGTACGGCCGCAAACCGGGCACCTGAGGCACCCGGCCGGCGGCGGGATCCTCACACCTCGGGCGCGTCGCCGAAGTCGGGTATCTCCAGTCGGACACCGTCCCTCAGGGCCGACGCGTGCGCGACGATCCCGGGCAGGGTGTAGCGGGCCGCCACCCAGGCGTTCACGGACGGCAGGCTACGGGTGGTGACCGCGGTCACGAAGTCGTCGACCAGGAAGTGGTGGCTTCCTTCATGGCCGTTGTGCAGCCGGTCGAACGCCCGGGGCAGCCGGGACCGGTCGTGCACGGGGGCGGAACCGGAGGTGAAGGCGGCCCGTAGCTCCGGCGCGATGTGCTGGAGCGACGGGTCGTCAGGCGCCATGGTCGGCTTGGGCTCCAGCAGCTCCGTGATGTCCTCGACCCCGTTCTTGTCCTGCCACAGGGCCACCGTGGCGAGCTGCTCCATGCTCGCCTCGGTGCCGAAGAACCGGAAACGCGACTCCCGGATGTGCGAGGGATAGCCGACCCGGCGGAACTCGTTCGTGCGGAAAGAGCCGCCGCCCGCCACCTCGAACAGCGCCGTCGCGTTGGAGAAGTCGTTGTCGAACTGGCTGATCCGCCTGTCGAAGACCCCGTCCCCGCGCTCGTCCCGCACGCCGATCGCTGACACGCTCACCGCATGGGTGCCCCAGGCGCCGAGCACACCGCCCACCGAGTGGGTCGGGTAGAGCAGCGGGGGGTAGCTGGCGGTCGCCTTCCATGCCTCTCCGCCGCTGTACCGGTAGGCGTCGTAGAAGCCCAGGTCCATGTCGTGGACGTAGTCGCCCTCGGCGTAGAAGAGCCGTCCGAAGGCACCCTCGGCGATCCGGTTGCGCGCGTGCACCGTCGCCGGGTTGTACTGGCTGGTCTCCCCCATCATGTAGGTCAGCCCGGTCGCCTTCACCGCGTCGATGACGGCCGCGATCTCCTCCTCGGTAATAGCCATGGGGACCGCGGAGTACACGTGCTTGCCGGCGTTCAGGCCCTGGAGCACCAGGGGACCGTGCGTCCAGCGCTGGGTGAAGATCGCGACCGCGTCGACGTCCTTCGACTCCAGCATGGCCTCGTACGACGGGAAGGTGCCGGCCAGCCCCTGGGCGGTGGCGAGCCGCTCGGCCCGATCGGGCAGCAGGTCGGTGACGTAGACGTCGCCGACGCCGGGGTGGGCCTGGAAGAGGGTGGCGAACTGGCCGGAGAACTGTCCGGCGCCGACGATGCCGAGCGAGAACGTCATGAAACGGGGCCCTTCCCTGGGATGGTCCTGGACGGCGGGGCTGCATCAGTCCGCGACTTACTTTTGTTGTGAAACAATCCCCCCGTCAAGACTTCTACGGCCTCTACTTCTCGGGCGGTCTCGCGTCCTAGAGTCGGCCTATTGGTTCCATGACGAAAAGAAACCGGTGGGAGTCCGCACCCCATGACCACACATGCCGCCAGCTGGCTGCCGCTGAGTCCCGGCGAGCGCGCCGTGGCGATCGAGGTGCTCGTCCACGGCCCTCTCTCGCGCACGGAACTCGCACACCGGCTGAACCTGTCGGCCGGCAGCCTCACCCGGCTCACCAAGCCGCTGATCGAGTCCCGGCTGCTGGTGGAGGTCCCCGACGGAGGCGGCACGATGCAGACGCGCCAGGGCCGCCCGTCCCAGCCCCTCGACATCGTCGCCGAGTCCCGTGCCTTCCTCGGCTTCAAGATCACCCAGGAGAGGGTCTACGGCGTCGTCACCACGCTCAGAAGCAAGGTCACGGCCCGGCTCGACCGGCCGCTCACCAGCCGTGACCCCGAGGACGTCGCGGACCTCCTGGCCGAGATGGCCACCGAGCTCGCCGCCGGTGCCCCCGGGCTCGCAGGCATCGGGATCGGCGTGGGCGGCCGGGTCCGGGACCGGGCGGTGGTCGGGGAGTCCCCCTTCCTGCTGTGGCGCGACGTCCCGCTCGCCTCCCTGGTGGAGCGGCGCACCGGGCTGCCGGTGGTCGTCGAGAACGACGTCGCGGCCCTCGTCGAGGCCGAGACCTGGTTCGGAGCCGGCCGTGGTCTCGACCGTTTCGCCGTCCTCACCATCGGTGCGGGCATCGGCTACGGCCTGGTCCTCGGCGGCAGGCGGGTGCCGTACGCGGAGGAGGACCGCGGGTTCGGGAGCCACTGGATCATCGACCCCCACGGTCCGCTCACCCCCACGGGGGGACGCGGCAGCGCGACCTCGCTGCTGACCATCCCCAGCATCCGCTACCAGATCCGGGCCGCCACCGGCCGCGATCTGACCTACGAGGAGATCCTCGGCCTCGCCGTCGCGGGCGAGCCCATGTGCTCCCGCGTCGTCGAGGAGGCGGCGCGTGCCCTGGGCACGCTGGTCGCCCAGATCGCCAACTTCGCCATGCCCCAGAAGATCCTGCTGGCGGGGGAGGGAGTCGGCCTGATGGACGTCGCCGGGACGACGGCCTGGGAGACCATCCGCGCCCACCGCCATCCGCTGGCCGCCCCGGTCGGCCTGGAGACCAAGGTCTCCGACTTCCACGACTGGGCCCGTGGGGCGGCGGTCCTGGCGATCCAGGTGCTGGTGCTCGGAACCGTCGAGGGCTGGCGGGGGGAGCTCAAGGCGGGTCACGGGAAGTGATCAGCTTCACGGTCCGGAATGACGGAAGACGTCCGATTGCTCACAGCGCCTTCACGTCAGGCCTCGTATGCTTCACGCCATGTCCACCACTCCCCAACCCGCAGCGGAACGATCCGCCGACGAGGTCAACGAGGAGATCCGGGCCCTGTGGGTCCGGAGCGGCGGGACGCTGACGATGGAGGAGCGGCAGGTGTATCAGCTGCTCGTCCTGGAATGGGCGGCGGCTTCTTCCTCGCAGTCCACGAAAGCGGCGTGACCGCTCGGCCGACCCCAGGCGTGTTGTCCCGGGGCGGCCGTCCGACGGCGACCTTCCCGGCACCTCCACCTCCACCCCCTCTCCCCCCGACCCGCCCGGCCGGCCCCGGTGCCCTCAGCCCCAGGTGCCGGAGTACGCCCGGCGATAGGCGTTGCGCTCCTGTTCCGTACGGATGTACCGGGTGGCCACCAGGGCGACCAGACTGCCCGCGATGACCAGCAGACCGGGCCCGACGTTGCGCGGGTCGGTCAGTCGGGAGAGCAGACCGTCGGCGCTGTCGGTGGCCCCCATCTGCTGGACCGCGCCGGGTGCCGCGGACCCGGGCGCCGGCGAACCGGGCGCGATGGCCGCGCCCTGGGGGGTCGAGGCGGACGCCGCGGGCGCGGGGGACGCGCCCGACTGCCCGGTCAGCTGGACCCCGAGCGTCGCCATCGCGTTCGTCAGCGGCTGGAAGAACGTCGTACCACCCGCCTGGCAGTCCCCGCTGCCGCCCGACGTCACCCCGAGCGCGATGCCCTCGGAGAACAGCGGGCCGCCGCTGTCGCCCGGTTCCGCGCAGACCGTGGTCTGGATGAGGCCGGTGACCGTACCCTCCGGGTAGTTCACCGTCGCGCCCAGCGCGGTGACCTCGCCGTCGTGCAGACCGCTGGTGCTGCCGCTGCGGAAGACCTTCTCCCCGACGATCGGGTCCCCGGCCGCCGTGATGCGCACCCCGCGCCCGCCGCCGATCGCCACGACGTTGTCGCCGGGGGTCTGCTGGCCGTTCTCGTACCGGATGAGCGAGAAGTCGCCGTTGCCGGGGAACTCCGAGGTCACTGTCCGGCCCAGTTGCGTGCGACCCGTGTTGTCCGAGAACCAGAGCGTGCCGCCGGGTCCGCAGTGGCCGGCCGTGAGGATGAACTCGGTCTGCCCGTTCGTCACGTTGTAGCCCGCCGAACAGCGGCCGCTGGTGGAGAAGACGGGCTGGGCGCCGTTCACCCGGGTGGTGAACTTCCCCTGTGTGCGCTGCATGTGCACGAAGTCCCCGATGCCGCCTGCGAGTTTCTTCATCCGCGACCAGTCGGAGGCGGAGACGCTGCTGTCGGCCTCCACCATGACCTGGTTGGTGCGGTAGTCCACGACCCAGGCCGTGCCCGTCACCTTCGGGGCGGAACTGAGCGTGTGCGTGGCCGACTTGAGCTGGTCCATGCTGTGACTCACCATCTTGGGCCGCGCGCCGGCCGCCTTCACCTCGGCGGCCGCGGCGCTGTCGGTGACGGCGACGACGGGGGTGCCGTCGTCGGCGATCCAGTTGCCCGCCGTACGCGAGGTGCCGAGCCGGGACACGAGCGTGGTGCCCGTCCGGGAGACACTCTTCGCGGCCGTGCCGCCGGGAGCCTGCGCACCGGACGGTTCGCTCGCCAGGGCCTGGGTGACCATCAGACCTCCCAGGAGCAGCCCGCCGAGGGCCCCTACACGTGCCCCCCGCCGGACAATCCGTCGTCGTGCATGCCTCATCCATGGCTCCGAAACCCGAACGGCACGGCGTCGCCACCGCGGGGCGCTCCGGTCGTCGAGCACCCTCCCTCCTCTACGTGCGACCACGTCGCCGCGTTCACCGGCAGACGGCCAGGATCATGTGGTCGGCGCGGTCGAGGAGCCCCGCAGCAGCACGCCGCTGCGTTCGTCGCCCCACAGGGAGTCCCCGCCCACGTACGGCCGCAGCAGCACGGTGAGGGCCGGGTCACTCCGTCCGTTCAGCTCGTCCGAGGCGATCTTCCGCGCGATTCCGGCGAGGAAGTCGGCGAGTTGGACCCGTGCGTCGTCACGCGAGTCGACCAGCCGGAACCCGACGACCCCGCTCGCCTCCGTGATCCAGGCGATGCGCTGGGCAGTGAGCACGTTCTGCTCGTCGTGCACGAGTGAGACGGGGTGCCTGTCGCCGCGCCAGTGTGCCGCGGTCCGTACTATCGCCGGTATCAGGGGGTTGAGCATGGGCACGACCCCCGGGCTTCGGGCGAGGCGGTCCCGGTGTGCCAGCGCGCGCTCACGGGAGCGTGCCAGCAGCGCGAGGATCTCGCCCGACTCGTCGTGGGGGTGCGCCCGGCGCAGTGCGTCGAGGGCGCGGAAGAACTCCTCGACGGGGGCGCCGGGGTCGCCGTTGGTCCTCGCGCGCACCAGGTCGTTGGACGCCCCCAGGAAGTGCCGCCACTGCTCGTCCCCGAACCGCTCGCCACCGCCCCGGAAGAGGCTCAGCGCCGCCGCCGGATCTCCGAGCAGCAGGTCCACCACCCGTTCGACGACGAAGAACGCCTTCTCCACGAGCAGCACATGGGCGTGCCCGTACAGCGGTCCGGAGGCGCCGAGCAGCCACTCCAGCGTCGACCGGTGCTTCTCCCGGAGCAGATGGTTCGCCTTGTACTCCTCCGCGGGGGACCGGATCCGGTCCCGGATCTCCTGGACGTGACCGGCGGCCGAGGAAAGAGGCATGTGCACACTGGCGTGCGCGAAGACATCGGTGTTGCCGCTGGTGAGGTTCTCGCCGTCCGAGCCGGACTCGTCGCAGGCCACCTCGCGCGGCGGCACGGCCGCCTCCGTCCGGACACCGCTCCCACGATCCCAGGTCACTGTCTCGCCCCCTGCCTCGTGCCCAGGAGGATCATCCCGCACCCGGGGCCCGGCCAACCGCTTCCGCTCGGGCTGAACCCTACTCGCGAGTAACTGTCTACCGGCAGGTAACACTTCAGTCGCCTGCCGTCCATCATTGGACGTGAACATGTCCAGCGCGGCGATGGTCGGGGAACTGTCGCCGCATTGACGTGCAAGGACACAAGGAAGGCACGGGTATGACAGGACGTGGTGTGGGGCGCCGGATCGGCGCGATCTCGGCGGTAGTGGCGCTGGGTATCGGCGGCACGGTCACCGCGGCGCAGACCGCGGTCGCGGCTCCGGCCGGGACCACCGCGAGCGTGGCTGCCGCGCAGGCCTCGGGGGTCGACTACGCCACCTGGCAGGCGGACGTGAAGGCGGTCATCGACCAGGCGACGCCGTACGTCGCCCAGCGCACCGCGAACGCGGCCGGGCAGAAGCTCGCGATCGTCTTCGACATCGACAACACCACGCTGGAGACCGACTTCCACCCCTGGTACGAGCTGCCCACCCCGGCCCTCCAGCCCTCCCTGCAGCTGGCCAGGTACGCGAAGTCCCGCGGTGTTTCGGTCTTCTTCGTCACCGCGCGCCCCGGCATCATCGCGGCCGAGACCAAGTGGAACCTGAAGACCGTGGGTTACCCGGTCGACGGTCTGTACGTGCGGGATCTGCCGGACCTCTTCGACGAGGTCAGCGCCTACAAGACCGGCAAGCGCGCCGAGATCGAGGCCCAGGGCTACACGATCATCGCGAACGTCGGCAACAACACCTCCGACCTGGTCGGCGGCCACGCCGAGCGCACCTTCAAGCTGCCCGACTACAACGGCCAGTTGTCCTGACGCGGCCTCCCGCACTTCCGGGCGCCGGTACGGGCGTACGTCCGTACCGGCGCCCTGTGCGTGCCATGCCTAGACTGCGCCCATGGACGCAACCTCGCTGGGCCGGCTCGCCACGGGCAAGTACCTGTTGATCACCAGCTACCGCAAGAACGGCACCCCGGTCGCCACGCCGGTGTGGGTGGTGTCGGACGGCGACGCGCTGGGTGTCTGGACGGCCGCGGACTCCTGGAAGGTGAAGCGGATCCGGGCCCGCTCCGACGTCCTGATCGGCCCCTGCGACCTGCGTGGCAACCCGACCGGCGACCAGATCCCCGCCACCGCCGAGATCTGCGACCGGACCACCACCGCCCGGTACCGGGGACTCATCGCCCGCAAGTACGGCATCCTCGGCCGCCTCACCCTCCTCGGCAGCAGGCTGCGCCGGGGCGAGCAGGGCACGGTCGGCATCCGGGTGACCCCGCACGTCACAGGTGGCTCAGCACATTGACCACCCGCCCGTCGGGATCCCGCACGAAGAAGCGACGCACCCCCCACTCCTCGTCCCGCAAGGGGTGCACGATCTCCGCGCCGCTTGCCCGCATGACCGCGTGGACCGCATCCACATCGTCCACCTCGACAGTCAGATCGGGCGAGACCGGGGCCGTCTGGTCCTCGGTCATCAAACTGACCTGAGCGAGCGGACTGGCCGGCGAGGCGAGTGTCCGGATCCAGCCGTGATCCATGACCTCCTCAAAGCCCAGCCGCCCGTAGAACTCACTGCTCTCCCGCAAGGACCGCGCCCGGATGTTCGGCACGACGCGGCGGATGGCCATCGACGACTCCTGGAAACTCGGACGCAGCGGACACCGGACGCGCTCCTTGAGGCGAACCGAGGAGGCGCCCGCCGCCCGACCACGATGCTCACCTCGGTACCGCCGCGACCATACCGGGAGACCACCCGGGGTCGGCGCCCTCCCGCCGAAGCGACGGGAAGGCCCTGACGCGGCGACTGATTGACCGAGAGAAGGCGCGGCGACCTGTCTTCGTGCCGGAAGGCGTGGCGGTTTCCAGAGTGAGGCGTGGCGAACCGTGGCGAACTGTCGGCTCGGTCCATTGAGCGCCGGACGGGCAGGTATGTTGCGAGACGTCCGGCGGTCTCTCCTTGAGCACCTGCCCAAGTCGGGCAGGTCCCAACGGGGTTGGGGATGCAGAGAGACAGGAGGCCGGGCCGGATGGAGCGATCGACAAGGCAGGGGAGGTGTCGCAGGCGCCGCCGACGGGGGGACTGGGTGGAGTTAGCGGCTCTGTTCCTCAGTGCGATCACTGCCATCGCGGGGTGCGTCGAACACTTTTGGTGACGCATGAAAGGTGAGCCGGACGGCTGGCCGGGCAAGAGTGAGCCCGGCCGACTCATGCTCGGCCGGGCTCACCCGCCCCGCGCACGAGCCTGGCTTTGGGCTGCATCCCAAAGCCAGGCTTTGTGCGTACGCGAGGAGAGCAGGGTCCCGCTGGCGTGTCCATCCGGGAGCTACGAGATGAGGTAACCCCAAGGCGTGGCCGTCCGGCAAGCCGGGGCGTGACGACGGCTGGCAATTTGCGTGCTTTTGTCGATGGCTGATGATCTTGCTGAGCCTGGCGTTTGCATGGCGAAAAACCTGGAAGCCCAGGTGGAGGGTTCGAGGGGTGGCGAAACCTGGCGTATGGGCGTTTGGCAGAGGTCAATCGCAGCACGCAACCATCAAGTTTGTGGTAAAGAGCCCTGGCCGCGAGTACGTTGCCGCGATGAGTCCCGAGGTCGGGCTGGCGGGGATCGGTTCAGCGAGGGGATGCCGAGCACCGGCGCCGCACGGCCGCCCCGAGGCCGGCACCGGCGCAGAGAACCGTCAGCCCCAGGAAGAACACGATGGACGGACTGACAAAGCCGGGCACCATGTCGTACGACGCACTGCACTTCTGCGTGAGCGGGAAGAGCTGGTGGTCGATGAGGTCGTATTGCGGGTCGTACCGCTGGTGGAGGACCAAGGTGCAGAATTCCTCCTTGTCCAGCGCGAACGTGTGCCACGCGCCGTACCCGCACGTCAATGTCGCGAGGAGCAAGGAGATTGCCGCCGCGACGACCCAGCTCTCGGGCGCTGGGCTGGCCGGTGTCCTACGTGGACGTGCCTCCGGAGAGGTGGGAGGCCTGGCTCCCGGAGCTGGGGATGCCGACGCATCTCGAACAGCACGTCGCCACCATGGCCCAGCTGCACCGGGACAACCGTTACGACCGCACGGCCGACGGCGTCGAGCGCGTGACGGGCACCCCCGCCCAGTCGATCGAAGCGTTCGTGGCCGCCCGCAGGGACTTCTACCTGGGCTGAGTCGTCCCGGCCGGGCCCTCTTGACCGTATCTCGACCAGTGCAGATGGTGATCGTCACCAGGCTCATGGGTTCACACACCGCCAACCACCGACGAGCCCCCTCCCAACCAGGAGAGGGGCTCAGGGGCAACACGGACGTACACAAGCTCGGAGACAATCTGCGACGTGCGTGCAGGCCCCGGCAGCAGCGTCCAAGCCCAGGCCGACGGCACGAGGATCGAGCCAGCGTGACAACATTGGTCAAGACGTTGGGTACGACCACCAAAAGAAGGGGCTATGGAACATGGTTGACGCCCAGTCAGGTTCCCTGCGTCGGCAACGGTGGTGTCGTGTGCTGGTGTTGGGTGTCGGACCATTCGCGGAGTTCGTTCGTGCCGACCTCCTCGATCGCCGTGTGCAGGGCCGCTCGTGCCGCCGTGTCGCGTTCGGACGGGGGGAGCAGCAGATAGCGGTCGACGGACCGGCGCAGGGTCTCGCGCGACTGTGATGCGAGCACCCAGCGTGGCGCGGGGTTGAACAACTGGCGCATGCCGGTGAAGAAGACGGCGCTGCCGGCGATGAGCGCGGTCAGCCAGGCCGGTGCGTGCAGACCCGCCGCCACGACCGTCGAGGACGTGGCGAGCAGGGCGCCGATCTCCGTGAGGTAGTGCTCCCGCCGGGCCCGGTCACGCTGGCGGGCGTAGAACCCCAGGTCCTTCTGTGCCAGGGCCAGCAGGGGGTCCGCTTGCGAGGTCCAGTCCTCTTCGGCGTTCGCCTGTCGTCTCATCGGGCTATCATCGGACCTCGCCGCGTCGGCGGGGAAGTGATCCCGGGTAACGCCCGTGTTCGGGGGCGGGGTCGGGGTGTGGCAGGTCAGTGGTGGCCCTCGTGTGCCCCGGTGTGCTCCGCGTGTCCTGCGTGTTCGGGGGCGCCGCCCATCATCCGCAGCATCGCGGGACCGCCGGTGCGCAGGAAACGTACGAGCAGGGCGGCGGTCAGCAGCAGGAACGCGATGTTCAGCCAGGTCGTGTAGTTCCAGCTGACGCCCTCCGCGGGGATCCTGGCACGGGACTGGTCGGGGACCAGGCCGAGGCCGCCGAAGAGGAACTCGACGACGTACCCGGCGACCACCATCGCCGCGTAGAAGGTGACGAGGAGGAACGCGGCCATACGGGCCCCGTAGTACTTCCGGTAGATGTTCAGGATGGGCAGGATCAGCAGGTCGGCGTAGATGAAGGCGATCACCCCGCCGAAGCTGATGCCGCCCTTCCACAGCACCACCGCGAGCGGGACGTTGCCGATCGAGCACACGAAGCTCGCGATCGCCACGAGGGGTCCGATGAGCGGTCCGACGAGGCGGCCCGTGAGCGGATGGCTCGTCAGGAAGAAGGCGCGCCAGAAGTCGTCGGGCACCCAAGCGGCGATCGCGCCGGCGATCAGCAGACCGACCACCAGGTCCCGCAGGATCGCCGCCCACTCCATGACGAAGATGTGCGACACGGAGGTGAGGCCCTCGCGGGAGAGCAGCCGGCGCAGGAAGCCCCCCTCGCCGCCCACCGACATGTCCATCGCCGCGTGCCCCTCCATCGACCCCGCCAGCCCCCGCTCGGCCTGCTCATGGGCCTGCCGCAGCAGTCGTTCGCGCAGCAGGAGGCGGAAGAGCACGGCGAGGACGACGATCATCACGGGGCCGCCGACGAACTCCGCGACCGTGAACTGCCAGCCCATCAACAGAGCCAGGATCACGCCGAGTTCGACCACCAGATTGGTGGAGGCGATCTCGAAGGCCATCGCTGCCGTGAAGTCGGCGCCCTTGCGGAAGAGGGAGCGCGCCAGGGCGACCGCCGCGTACGAGCACGAGGACGAGGCCACGCCGAGCCCCGCGGCGAGAGTCAGTGTGCGGGGCCGGTCGTCACCCAGCAGCCGTACGACCGTCGCGCGGCGCACCACCGCCTGCACCACGGCGGACAGCGTGAAGCCGAGGATCAGTGCCCAGGTGATCTCCCAGGTCATCGAACCGGTGATGGACAGCGCGTGCTTGATCGCGTCCCACATGCGGTGCCCTCTCCCTGACGGTCCGGAACTCGGGCACTATACCCCTAGGGGGTATGGAGCGGGAGGGGGCGCGCCACTGGCGACCCCGTGGCCCTGTCCGAAACTGTGGCTTCCCGGTGAACCGGTCGGCATGCCTTCACGTATCACTCCCCGGGGATGCGCCCACGGCCGCGGGGACGGAAGGAGAGCAGTGTGTCGACACCGCCCGAGCAGGTCCAGCCGATGCGGCGCCCGGTACTGGAACCCACGTATGTGATGCGCCGTCGCCGCACGGAGGCGCTGGCCGAGTTGGTCAGACAGCTTCGCGACGGCGACACCCGTCCACCGGAGCCCGAATACGAACCGATCGTCGTCCATGTCGAGCCGGCATCCGCCGAGGACGCGACGGAAGAACTGCCCCCGGTGCCGGCCGCCCCCCGCCGGCAGAGCCGGGCCCGGCGTGAAAGACCCGTGGACGACGGGCTCACCCTGCGCCGCGCGGCCATCACGGTCGGGGTGACGGCGGCCGCCCTGATCGGCTTCGGCGCCGCGCTCCTGCTGCCCGGTGCGGGGAACGACGGCGCCTCGGGACAGGCGGCCGCCCCGCCCGCCCGGCCGCCCGTCAACGGCACTTCCGCCTCCGCCCCCGTCCAGCAGCAGAACACCGACCCCGACGGCGCGGGCACCCTGCGCGAGGGCGACAGCGGGCCCGAGGTGACCGAACTGCAGCAGCGCCTGCTGCGCATCCCCGACGTCTACAAGAACGGCTCCACCGACGGCCGCTACGACGCCATACTCACCGCGGCGGTCGCCCGCTTCCAGCTCTGGTACGGCATTCGCGGCGACGAGACGGGCGTCTACGGCAACGACACCCGCCGCGACCTCGAGTCCCGCACCCCGCTCTAGCGGGTGCGGCGGCGGGCAACGACAGGCGTACGGCGGCCGCTCACCCTTGAGTCGTACGCTCCGTGCCCGCTCACGCGGTACGGGCGCGTCGTGCGTTCCCCTCGCACGACACGCCCGTCACCGTGTGGCGCCCGCCTACCGCTTGAGCAGCCGTACCGCCAGCCCCTGGGCCGTGTACACCGGCACGGCCCAGTAGCGGTCCGACGCGACCGTGACACGTCCGAACTGCCCCCGTAGCGACCGGGTCGCGATCACCGGGACCGCGGCTCCCGGTGCCGGCGGCCGCTCCTCGTCCAGCCGGAGCGAGAGCACGCTGCCGCGGTCGAGCACCACACGCCGTTCCACCGTCAGCGCGGGCGTGTGGCCCGCTCGCAGCGTCACGTCCACGGTAGCGGCGGCCGTCTGCGTGTAGGACCCGCACACCCGGACGGCGCCGCTCGTCCGCAGCGTCCCGCCCGCCACCCGTACATCCCCGTGTCCCAGCGCGCCCGGCGAGGCGGCGATCAGGGTGCCGTCCTCGACCACGGTCCCGCCCGTGTAGCGGTTCGCCCCGGTCAGGGCCAGGGTTCCGGTGCCCCGCTTGGTCAGGGAGCCCCAGCCGTCGATGTCGTTGCGCCAACTGTCGTGCGCGCCGAAGCCGCCGGAACGCGCGTCGAGGGTGACGCACACGTCCGAGTCGAAGGAGCCGTAGCCGTCCGCCGCGGCGAACAGGTCGAGCCGCCCCCACTGCTCGAACCCGTCCAGCAGCACATAACCGGAGGACAGCGCGGTCGTCCGCAGCACCTCTCGGCGCTGCGCCGCGTCGAGGTAGGGCAGGCGTGTCTCCAGCAGCACCTCCGCCCCCTTCGGCACGGTCAGGTCCGTGCCGCGACCGTGGCGGGTCAGCACATACGTCAACCGGGGCCGCACGGCACGGGCGTTGGCGCTCCGGTCGGCGTACGGGTCGGTGGCGGTGCCCGCCGAGTGCGCGAACGCGTACAGCGTGTCGGCCGTGGTTCCGGTCCGCTCCTGGAAGTAGGCGAGGGCCTGGGCACGCGCGACGGCCTTGAGTTCCGCGTTGGCCGGGTCGGCGAGGGTGGCGGCGGCCAGCGCGGTGGCCATGATGCGCCCGCCGATCACATCGACGGGGGAGTGCATACCCGCCACGATCCGGGTGTGGCTGAGCTCCAGGGCACGGGTCACCAGCTCCTGGAAGCGCTCGGGCACGGCATAGGCGTAGGCGAGGGCGGCCAGGTGGAAGGCGTTGGTGTGGCCGCTCGGGAAACCGCCGTCATCGGTCGGCGAGGTGCCGCGCTGCCGCAGCAACTGCGGGGCGACGACCACGTCGGACTCGTAGACCGGGTAGCCGAGCGCGTCGGTCCGGCCGGTGTCGACGACCTCGCTGCTCTCGTTCATGCGCCACGGACGCGGGTACTGGTAGGCGTACTTGGCGGGGTTGCCCGAGGCGTACGGGCCGCGCACGGTGTCGACCAGCTCGGCCACCTTGCCGAGCGCGGAGTCGTGCGCGCCCGCGCCGAGCGCCGACCCGGCCGGGGCGTTGGCCGGCACCGCGTCGTTGACGGTCGTCGTGGGCGTGCCGTCGGGTGCCTGGGTGATCGACGTGACCGCCTTGGCACCTTCCCGGTAGAGGCCGGCGAGCGGGCCCAGGCCGGCGATCATCGCGTAACTCTGGTGCTGGCGGTCGTAGAGGAAAGCCTCCTTCGCCTGTGCGTCGGAGCGGGCGGAGGTGATGTGCGCGCAGTAACGCATGGTGGCGCGCAGCACGTCGGGCCGGAGCGGGGTGCCGGTGTTCCAGGCGCCGCCCGTCTTCCACACCTGGCTCATACCGCCGAGGACACGGACCACGGCGTTGGTCTCGGGCGTCAGGTTCGCCAGGACGTTGGTCCGGTAGTCGTCCACGAACGCGGCGGGCGCGGTGGCCGCCTTCGCGTCGGCGGCGGCGAGCCAGGTGACGAACGCGGGCGCGGCCTGTACGCCGGCCGAGGCGCCGAGGGAGGTCTTGAAGAACCCTCGTCTGTTCATGGCGAGTCGACCGGTGGTGGCGTGCCCGGCGGATGACGGCATGGGGGTGCCTCTCTGGAGTTCTTCGGCCGTGCGGCCAGGGGGGAGGTCATGCGATCGGCGGTGACACACGGCGCGTTCGGTGACCCATGAGTCAGAGGATCGCCGTCGAGTCATGTGAGGCCTGCGTGAAGATTTACGGCCGTGCCGTGTCTCTCCGACGAGGGCCCGGCGACCGGGACATGTCCTCGCGGTGAAGGCGGTCGGCCCGGCTCACAGGAACGAGCACGCCGGTGCCCCTTCGCGGCCCGGATCGTCGTCGTACGGCGCGATGTTCGCCCTGTCGACGCCCGAGCTCCGCCCGAGCCTCACCCGCCCTCCCGTCTTTCCGGACAAGCTGGCAGAGGGGCCGGCGACCTCCGGCAAGAATGGGCTGACGACGTGCATCTCCCTTACCAGCGTGGACCGTTGCACGACCTGGCGGACACCCCGGAGACCTACGACGCCGTCCTCGCCGACGTCGCGGAACAGGCTCTCGCGCGCATGACGCCGGAGGGCAGCCTCGAACACCCCGGCGCCCTCCAGGACATCGGCGACACCTCGCTGGGCATCACCTCGCTGCTGGCGCTCGCCTGGCAGCGGACCGGGGACCCGAGGCAGGCCGAGGCGGTCCGCCGCAGTCTCGCCTTCCATCTGCGCGAGCGGGTGTTCACCGAGGACAACCCGGGCTATCCGAATCTCACCGTGCGCAACTCGGGCCTGCCGTACGCCCGTTACGTCCTCGCGCCGGGAGCGCACCCCATCGGTGACTGGCCGAGCACGGTGTGGGCGCTGCTCCAGGCGGTCAACGTCCTGGACGCGGCCGACGGCCTCCTCGACGGCGAACAGCGGGCGGCGCTCACGGCGTTGGCGCACGGCTACTGGCGCCGGCTCACTGAGGCGACCTTCTTCAATCCTCAGGAGGCGGGCAACCAGGCCATCGGCTGTGTGGTCGGCGGCCTGATGCTGGCGCGCCGTCTCCCCGGCCCCGAGGGCGAGCAGGTCCGCGAGCGGGCGCTGCGTCTGTACGCCGACGAGATCCACGCCCGTCGTGTGCCGGACCGGGGCGCGCTGCTGCCGCCCGAGCACAACGGCGCCTACGACAACAACTACGGCCCGATCTCGCTCTCTTTCCTCGCCCAGGCACACCGGGTGAGCGGCGAGGACGTCTTCGCCGAGGACGGCGACGCACTCGCCCGCTACATCGACGCGCGCCTCACCAACGGCGGCTTCGACATCGGCGGTCCGCGCTTCAGCGAACAGCACTGCGGTTTCGAGGCCGTGCTGGGGCTGCGCTACTTCAGCCGGCGCATCCGCGCCGACCTGGGCCGCTACCGGGGCGACACACGCTGGGGGCGGCATGCGGCCCAGTCCGACGGGGGCGTCGACGGGCACTTCGCCTTCATGCTGGTCTGGCAGATCCAGGACCCCACCCGCTGGCACCGGGCGCCGTCGGCGGCCATCGCTCGCCATCAACTCCGGGCCGGCGCGGTCTCGGTGGCCTTCGACGGCCGTATGACCCCGGCCCTGGTCGAGGCGGCAGGCACGTATTACCTGCCGGCCGCGGTCGACCGCCGCCACGGTTTCGGCCCGGTCGTCGACGGCTTTCTGCTCTGCCGCCCGATGGGCGCGGTCCGGGTACGGGACGTCCGTACGGACGGATGGGCGGCCAAACTGGTCACCCAGCCCGTCGTCGACCGCGGCCATGTCCTGCGCCATGTGCGGTCCCTTTACGTCACCGACGGAACCCACCTGTGGGTCACGGTCGCCGTGGAACGCCTCGGCGGGACGCCGTACCTGCTGGCCGGGATGCCGTACGCCGCGGACGACGGCGACCGGGTGCTCAGGACCGCGGAGGGCGAGGTGGCGTCGGCGGGCACCCTGTGTCTGACGCACCCCGAGGGCGCCGACACCTTCGACGCGCGCTCGCACCTCACCCAGGAGGAGGCGGCGTTCGACCTGGCGGCCGACCCGCGCGTGTACGGCGACCCGGACGAGGGCTGGCGCCATCTGGTCGCGTGCACCGCGCTGGAGGCCGGACCGGCCCCGGGCGCACCGGAGGAGCTGCACCTCTTCGCCGTGCGCTACGGCCCCGGCGGCCCGTTCGCTCCGGCCTTCGACCGCTCGGAGCAAGGACTGACCGTGCGCACGGAGGTCTTCACGGCCACGATCGGCGACCCGACGGGCGACCCGCACGGCGAGCCGCGGCTCACCCTGCACGGATGACCCCGGGGACCGGGCCGGTCGGGGCACGGTCAGCAGCGAAGGCCGACGACGCCCCACCGGCGCCGGTCCGCCTCGGCGACCACCTCGCCCCGTCCGCGCAGCAGCGACGCGAACTCGGCGTGATCCGACATCCACTTCTGCGGACCGCGCGCCGCATGTGCGTCGAAAGGCTCCCGCAACCCGTCCACGAGCGGCTCCGCCCGCGCCCAGAGCCGGGCCAGGCCCGACACCTCCGCCGGAGCACGGCCCAGCAGCAGCCCCGACCGCCAGGACCCCCGATCGTGCGGGGCGTGCTCCTCCGCGGGGTCCCACCGGATCCCCAGTCCGACGAGGAAGGCGTCGAGCGCGTCGCGCAGCTCGGGCACGGCGTGTTCGGGTACGACGTCCCAGACCTCGCCGGCTCAGAAGTGGGGCTTGTACGAACCGAGGGTGTCGCGGAACTCGTGGACACCCCACCACGGCCCGTCCAGGGACGTCGGCCAGAACCAGCCGGCGTCCACGACCGCCGCGTCCGACTCCTCGTACAGCCGGTCCAGCCGCTCCCCGGCCGGAATCGCCTCAAGGCGCGCCCAGTCGACGGCCATGACGGTGATGCCCAGACCCATGGCGGGGTTCTACGGCCGAGCCGGGTACGTGCCCGCCGTCGGCAGCGCGGTCTCGGGGACCACCAGGTCCGCGCGGTGGCGGGTCGTCGCCACGAGGTTCGCGTTGCGCTGGTCCGTGCCGGCCACCCACGCCACCGCGCTCTCGTGGTCCTTGCCGAACTCCTCGTGCCGGGCGACCAGCCGCCGGACGCGCTCGGGCTCGGCGATCTCGCAGAACCAGACCTCGTCCACCAGCGACCGGACCCGCGCCCAGGCGCCCGTCTCCAGCAGCAGGTAGTTGCCCTCCGTCACGACGAGACGCGCCGACGGCGGCACCGGAACCGCTCCCGCGAGCGGCTGTTCCAGCACCCGCTCGAACCCCGGCGCGTACACGATCTCGCCGGCTGTCTCCTCGTGCTCCTCGCGCAGCCGCCGCAACAGCGCCGCGTACCCGGCCGCGTCGAACGTGTCCGGTGCGCCCTTGCGGTCACGGCGGCCCAGGCGGTCCAGCTCGACGTCCGCGAGGTGGAAACCGTCCATCGGGACATGTGCCACCCACGCGGGCCCGTCGCCGTTCAGCTCCCGGACCAGGTGTTCGGCGAGCGTCGTCTTGCCCGCGCCCGGGCTGCCGGTGATGCCGAGGATCGCACGGCGACCGGGCCGCCCGAGGGACGCGGCCCGCTTCACAAGGTCGTCGAAGGTCATAGGTGTCCGCGCTCGCTGCCGGGTCGTGAGGAGCCCGCTGGTGCGGCGGGCCGGATCAGGACATTGGACCACCTGGGCGCACAGGAACGCGAGAGGGGTGGACCGGCGGGCGCCACTGCGCCGACCGCGGGTGCACGCCCGACGGAATGTGGGCTTCACCACCCTCTGCGCGGCGCTCATGAGGGAAGGTGACTCCTATGACAGAGCTCGGTCTTCCGGACGGCATCCAAGCCTGCCTCTTCGACCTCGACGGTGTCATCACCAAGACCGCCGTCGTCCACGCGGCCGCGTGGAAACAGACGTTCGACGATTTTCTGCGCCGACGGGACGGGGAGTCCTACCGCCCCTTCGACGAGGTCTCCGACTACGACGAGTACGTCGACGGGCGGCCCCGCGCCGATGGTGTCCGCACCTTCCTCGCCTCCCGCGACATCCGGCTGCCCGAGGGCGCACCCGACGACCCGCCGGACCGGGACACCGTCCACGGCCTCGGCAACCGCAAGAACGAACTGCTGCTGGAACTGATCCTCACCCGCGGTGTCGAGACGTACGAGGGCACCATCCGCTACATCGAGGCCGTGCGTGCCGCCGGGCTGCGCACCGCCGTCGTCTCCTCCAGCGCCAACTGCCGTGACGTCCTGCGGTCGGTCGGCGCCGAGGACCTCTTCGACGTGCGCATCGACGGGATCGTGGCCGCCGAGCGGCAGCTGCCGGGCAAGCCGCACCCGGACACCTTCCTCGCCGCCGCCCAGGACCTCGGCGTCGAGGCGAAGGCCGCCGCCGTCTTCGAGGACGCGCTGGCCGGCATGGACGCCGGGCGCTCGGGCCACTTCGGGTACGTCGTGGGCGTGGACCGCGTCGGCCAGGCGGACGCGCTGCGGGCGCACGGCGCCGATGTCGTCGTACCGGATCTCGCGGAACTGGGGGAGCGCTCGTGATCACGCACGCCTCGTACGCCGTCGAACCCTGGGTGCTGCGCGAGCGGGGATTCCATCCGGACGTCCTGCCGCAGAGCGAGTCGGTGTTCGCGCTGTCCAACGGGCATGTCGGCTGGCGCGGCAACCTCGACGAGGGGGAGCCGCACGGACTGCCGGGCTCCTATCTCAACGGCGTCCACGAGCGGCATCCGCTGCCGTACGCGGAGGCGGGGTACGGCTACCCGGAGTCCGGACAGACCGTCATCGACGTCACCAACGGAAAGATCATTCGTCTGCTGGTGGACGACGAGCCCTTCGACCTGCGCTACGGCCGGCTGCGCTCCCATGAGCGCGTCCTCGATCTGCGGGCCGGCACCCTCACCCGGACCTGCGAGTGGACCTCGCCCGCCGGTACGACGGTCCGGGTGCGCTCCACCCGGCTCGTCTCCTTCACCCAGCGCGCGATCGCCGCCGTCGCCTACGAGGTCGAGGCTGTAGACGCACGGGCCCGGATCGTGGTGCAGTCGGAACTGGTCGCCAACGAGCAACTGCCGGGCCACGACGGCGACCCACGGGCCGCCATGGTCCTGGAATCGCCGCTGGAGGCAGAGGAGTGCTTCGCGAAGAGTGGCCGGCTGAGGCTGGTGCACCGCACCCGCAGGAGCGGCCTCAGGGTCGGCGCCGCCGCCGACCACCTCGTCAGCGGCCCCGACCCGACCACCACCGACAGCGAGGCGAACGAGGACGTCGCCCGCCTCACCATCGCCACCGCGCTGGACCCGGGCGAGCGGCTGCGCGTGGAGAAGTTCGTCTCCTACGGCTGGTCGGGCACCCGCTCGCTGCCCGCGGTCAGCGACCAGGTGGACGCGGCGCTGGCCGCCGCCACGAGCGGGGGATGGTCCGCCCTCCTCGCCGAACAGCGCGGTTACCTCGACGAGTTCTGGGCGCGCTCCGACGTCGAGATCGACGGCGACGAACAGATCCAGCAGGCCGTGCGCTTCGCCCTGTTCCATGTGCTGCAGGCCGGGGCCCGTGCCGAGCAGCGGGCGATCCCCGCCAAGGGACTGACCGGCTCCGGCTACGACGGTCACGCCTTCTGGGACACCGAGATGTTCGTGCTGCCCCTGCTCACCTACACCTCGCCGGGCGCGGTCGCCGAGGCGCTGCGCTGGCGGCAGAACACCCTGCCCGCGGCCCGGGAGCGGGCCGTCCAACTGGGGCTGCGGGGCGCGGCGTTCCCCTGGCGGACCATCGAGGGCTCGGAAGGGTCGGCGTACTGGCCCGCGGGCACTGCCGCGTTCCATGTGAACGCCGACATCGCCGACGCGGTCGTCCGCTACACCTCCGCCACCGGCGACGAGCGCTTCGACCGGGACACCGGGGTGGAACTCCTGGTGGAGACGGCCCGGTTGTGGCGCTCGCTCGGCCACCACGACCACCACGGCACGTTCCACATCGACGGCGTGACCGGCCCCGACGAGTACAGCGCGATCGCCGACGACAACACGTACACCAACCTCATGGCCCGTGCGAACCTGCTGGCCGCGGCCGACGCCGTCGAACGCCATCCGCGACGGGCCGCGGAGCTGGGCGCCGACGAGGAGGAGAGCGCCGCCTGGCGGGAGGCCGCCGAGGCGATGCACATCCCCTACGACGACGAACTGGGCGTGCACGAGCAGCACACCGGGTTCACCCGCTACCAGCGCTGGGACTTCGCCTCGACGCGCTCCGACCAGTACCCGCTGCTGCTGCACTTCCCCTACTTCGACCTGTATCGCAAGCAGGTGGTCAAGCAGGCGGATCTGGTGCTGGCGATGTACACGTGCAGCCTCTCCTTCGACGCCGAGCACAAGGCGCGTAACTTCGCCTACTACGAACCCCTCACCGTGCGCGACTCGTCCCTGTCCGCCTGCTGCCAGGCGGTCATCGCGGCCGAGACGGGTCATCTGCGGCTCGCCTACGACTATCTGCACGAGGCCGCGCTGATGGATCTGCAGGACCTGGAGCACAACACCCGCGACGGCCTGCACATCGCGTCCCTGGCGGGTACCTGGATGGCGCTCGTCGCGGGCTTCGGCGGACTGCGCCATCACGGGGAGCGGTTCGCGTTCGCGCCGCGGCTGCCGGAGCAGTTCGGCCGGCTCGCCTTCACGCTCGAACTGCGGGGCTGCCGACTGCGGGTGGAGATCGGCCGCACCACGGCCACGTACACCCTGCTGAGCGGTGGGCCGCTGGCGATCCATCACCACGGTGAACCGCTCACCCTGGACGCGGACAAGCCGCAGACCCGCGACATCCCGCTCGTCAAGCCGCGCCCGGCCCCGGAGCAGCCGCTGCACCGGCGGCCGAACCACCAGCCTGGCAGGGAGGGGTGACGGCGCCCTCGGGCGCCGGGTACGCCGCCTGATGTCCGGCACGGGCGCCGGTGTGTGCCGTGCGGCCGGGGTGGGACCCCGGCCGCACGCCGCCGCTAGTGGCGGGTGATGGCCGGGGCGATGTCCTCGTGCCGCTCGGTCGGTGCCGCGCCTCGGGTGACGGCCTTGGTCGCCTGTGTGCCGCAGAAGGCGGCTTCGAGCGTACGGGACAGGGTGTCGAGGACCGACGCGTTGTTGGAGGTGTTCGCGAGCGCCGTGACGCTGCGTCTGCCGTCCTGCGAGGTGAACGCGTAGGTGTAGTAGCCCTGGACGGTGCCCGTGTGACCCACCACCGAGATGCCGCACGACAGATCACGGCGGCGCAGCCCGAGCCCGTAGCCCTGGGTGCTGTTGACCGGCTCCCACTGCTCCATCTGTGTCAACTGCGCGGCGGGGAGCAGCTTGCCCTGCACCAGCGCCGAGAAGAACCTGTCCAGATCGCGGGTGCTGGAGATCATCGCACCCGCGCTCTGCGCCCAGGAGACGGTCTGCTCGGTGGAGTCCACCAGGGCCGCACCGGCCTGGTCCGGCGTGAGGTAGCCGTGCGCGTGCTGTCCCGGGATCGCGGTGTCCGGGTGTACGTAGAACGTGTCGCGCAGTCCCAGCGGCTCGATGATCCGGTGGGTGTACTCCGTCCGCACGGAGTGCCCCGTCAGCTTCTCGATGAGCATGCCGGCGACGACGAAGTTGGTGTTCGAGTACGAGTACGCCGCCCCCGGGGCGTTGGTGCGCGGCTTCTCCAGCGACAGCTTCACCAGGTCCTCGTAGGAGAAGACCTTGTTGCGCACCGCCTCGAAGCCCGGCACGGTCTGCGCGAACATGTCGTTGGTGTAGTCGTACAGACCGCTGCGGTGGCTGAGCACATGCCGCACCGTGATCCGGTCGTCGGGCAGCAGCCCCGGCAGATACGAGTTCACCGAGGCGTCCAGGTCCAGCTTGCCCTCGCCGGCGAGTTGCAGCAGGACGACCGTGGAGAAGCTCTTGGTGACACTGCCGATCCGGAAGCGGTCCGTCGCGCGGATGCCTCGTCCGGTGGACCGGTCGGCGACACCCTCCGCCGCCGTGTACTGCGTGCCGTTGTCGTCGACGCGGGCCATCGCACCCGGGGCGCCCTGTGACAGCGCCGTACGCAGCACCCCGTCCAGCGCGGCCATGTCGGGCGCCGGCAGCGGCTTGGCCGTGGCCGTCGTGGTGGCGGGGCCGGGGCCGGCCGTGGTGGTGGCGGCGTGCGCGGGGACCGCCAGGAGGGACAGCAGGACCGCGCCGAGCGCCGTGCCCTTGCCCACCGTTGCTGAGACCATCAGCTCTTCTCTCCCAGTTTCCTTCTCCCGGTGCCGGTTCTCGGCCCGGACCGCGCCCCGGATACGGGCGCCGGCACCATCTGTACGCCCCGCAGAGGCACGCCGGTTGCATCCACGCGGAGAAAGTCGTCGGGGAGAGTGAGGAGCCGGGGCGTCGGCCGCCGAACGACCGCGACGGGACACGGTCGCGCGGGCCGTCGCCCGTCAGTCGGGCAACGCGCCGTCGCCGCGCCGGAGTTCCCGCACCGGCACGGCCGCCCGCATCGACCTCAGGGCCAGCAGCAGCACGGCGATGTCGTCGAGATAGACGGGATCGGGGAGCAGATCGGTCGGCAGCACCAGATACAGGACCGCGCCCCAGAACACCCAGCGGGGCCCCGTCGGCAGTCCGGCACGGCGCAGGTCGCGGCGAGTGCGGACCAGCCGCAGCAGCAGCGCGAGCGCGACGCCGAGCAGGGCGGCCGCGAGAACCGCGATGACGGCGATCACGGTCCAGTTGATGGAGTCCATGCACAGCTCCGGGCATCCGTAGGAGTCGTCCTCTCCTACGGATGCCCGGCTTCGCGGCGGACAGTGCCCGTGCCGCGCCGAATGCCCCGGACGGTCGCGGCGGGAACGGGCCTACGGGGCGCGGTCAGTGGCCGCGCGCGGCGCTGCTGTCCACCAGGGCCTGGGTCACGGCGCGCACGCTGCGCGCGATGTGCTGGAGCTGCATCAGCTCGGCGGCGTAGAGCCGGATCGTGTGCTCGATGACCGACTCGGGCAGCCCGAGTGCGGGCAGCTCCGCCCGCGCCGTCTGCAGCGCGGTGCGGGCGACCCGGACCTCTTGCTGCACCTGGATCTGCGCATGCCGGGCGAGCAGGACCGGGTGGCGGATCAGGGCCGGGTAGCTGGCGTAGCGGGCGGGGACGAGTTCGCGCAGCCATTTGGCTGCCGACCGCTCCCAGTCGTAGCTGCCGGGTGTTTTGACCTGGCACGGCCAGTCCGAGCTGATCGGCGAGTACGTCGTCAAGGCCATGGTCTTCGCTTCCGGGTCACGTCGGCTCAGGATGTACGGCAACTTGGGGGCGGCTCCGGCCAGGGGAGGGCCGGAGCCGCCGCCATGGACGCCCGCGCAGGCAGGGCCCGGCCGGACACCCGGCGCCCGTGGGTAGGAGCGGACGGCCCCGGTGGTGCGGTCGGCGTGGCCGGGAGGGGAAGCCCGGGTCACGATCCGCGAGCAGTATTTATATATACCGGCAGATACGCAAGGACATGAAAAAATTCACCCGCGGTTTGGTGCGATTGATCCCGTCTTGAGGGCGCGGCCCTCGCGAGCCTTTGAGGAAGACTTGAGGGTGGGGGCCGGGATCAGTCCCTGAGGAAGAACTGATGCTGGTCGGCGATCTGCTCGTACTCGTCGAGCCGGGCCTGTGTCCGCTCCGGGTCGGCGTCGGTCATGGCCTGCAGCAGCGCGGCGGCGATCAGTCCGGGGGCGGCATAGGAGTCGAAGACCAACCTTGAGCCGGTGCCCGTGGCGAAGACGACGTCGGCCTCGTCGGCCAGCGGCCCCAGGCCCAGATCGGTGATCAGGGCGACCTTGAGCCCCGCACTGCGCGCCACCCGCAGCGCGGTCAGGCTCTCCTGGGCGTGCCGGGGCATACCGAACGCCAGCACCCAGGTGCCGCCCGCCTCCCGCGACTGGAGCAGCGCGTCATAGGCGACGGTGCCGCCACGGGTCACCAGCCGTACATCGGGGTGGACCCGCCGGGCCCCGTAGGCGAAGTACTCGGCGAGGGAACCGGAGATCCTCAGGCCCATCACGGTCAGCGGCGTCGACTCCGACAGCGCCCGCCCCAGGCGGATCACCCGGTCCGGGTCGGCGAAGTCGCGGCGCAGGTTCTCCAGGTTCTCGATCTCAGCGTCCACGGCCGCCTGCAGCTCGTTGCTGCGGGCTTCCGCCGGGGGGCTCGGAGTGCCAAGCGTGCTCAGGGCGATGGCCTGAAGCTTCTCCCGCAGCGCCGGGTAGCCGCTGAAGCCGACGGCCGCCGCGAAACGCGTCACAGAGGGCTGGCTGACGCCCACCCGCTCGGCCAGGTCCGTGATCGACAGGAACGCCGCCTCGGTGATGTGCTCGATCAGATACTGGGCGATCCGGCGGTGCCCGGGGGACAGACGCGGACCGTCGAACAGCTCTCTGAGCTGGGACGTCGAGCTGGCTCCCGCCTCCGGGGCCGTCTTCCCGGCAGTGATCGCAGATGCCTGCGCGCGTGTCTGCTGCGGCGATGGCACCGGGCCGCCTCCTTCATGTCCCTCGGACTTTCAACATAGCTCACGGGCAGCGCTGACCAGGGACCTTACGGCTCACTTCACGGCCGGCTCCCCGACAGGCGCACCCGCCGCCACGGCCGTACCGTCGAGCATGGGGAGCCGGGGGAGGGGTACCCGCGTCGCCCCGCGAAGGACGCGCCGGCCATGAAGGAGAGGAGCGGCCGTGAACTCGCCCGTAGCGCACGTACCGCAGGTCGAGGTGGTGGTCAGCGACTGCTCGGCGACAGACGCCGGGAGCCTGTTCGCCGAACTGTGCCGGCATTTCGGCTCCGACCGCTGCGCCACCGACACACCGCACGAGACCACCGGATCCCGGCCCACGATGTGGACCGGCACGTTCGACACCTCGGCGTCCCCCGGCGAATCCCCCGGGACGGCGTCGACACCGCCTCTGTCCGGTTCCGTGAAGGCCGAACTGCAGGGCGAGCCCCAGGCGGTGGAGCGTCTGCGTCAGGCTCTGGACGAGACGTTCGTCGTCCATCAGCTGGGCGTGGTGGCGGGTGACCAGGAGGTCGACGTCGAGCTGCGGCTGGAGAGCCGCCGGCCGGCCTGAGTCCACCGCCTCACCGGCGGCACAGTTCAGAGGGCGCGGCCGTCCGCGCCCTCTCGTCCGGACACGGCCGTGACTGCCCGGGGCCGGCCCTTCGGGGCAACGGGCCGGGGCTCACTCGTGGGGCGTCGGCTCCAGACAGCGGTGGAGCGAGGCCGTCAGCGCGGTGACGAAGGCGTCACGGGTGCGGCCGGACACCAGGTCCAGGGAGAGATAGGGGTTGAGGTCCTCCAGCTCGACCAGCAGCAGGTCCCCGTCCCGGGTGCGGCAGGCGTCCACGCGCTGGACCCCTCGGTCCAGCGTGTTCCAGTCGATGAAGCGCCGGGCGAAGGCCAGGTCGGCGTCCGTGGCTTCGTAGGGTTCGAGGACCCAGCGCCGCTCGGGGTCCGGCGCGTGCAGCGCGTACTGGAAGGCGTCATCGACGTAGTAGAACGACACCTCGTAGCGGAAGTCGATGCGCGGCTGGACCAGGATGTCGCCCCAGGTCAGCTCTGGCAGCCGGGAACGGGGCACGAAGTCCAGGCCGATGGAGTCCGCCCCGGCCTTCGGCTTGACCGCGTACCGGGCCGCGGCGGGCAGCCGGCCGAGGTCCTCGGGGCGGTCCACGGTGGGGATGACCGGGAAGCCGGCTTCGGTGAGATCCAGCAGGTACCGCTTGCCCGCCATGTCGGCCCGTCCGGTCAGCGGGTTGTACACCCGGGTGCCGTGCGCGGCGGCGCGTGCGCGGAAGGCGTCGTAGGCCTCCTGGTAGTGCAGCACCGGCCCGCTGTTGCGTACGACGACGGCGTCGAAGCCGTCCATCAGCGCGGCGGCGTCCAGCGGATGGCACAGGGCGATGTCGAAGTCCGCGCGCAGCCGGGACGAGAGGTCGATGTCCTCGTCGCAGTAGCGCCGCCCGCGTGCCGGATACGCCAGGTCGGTCACGTACAGCAGGCGGGGGCGGGCGGGCATGGGCGTCTCCTTGGTCGGTGCGCCCCAATCTAGTGCCCCGATCCAGTGCCCCGGCCGGTGCCCGCTTCGGGTGGTGCCCGTCACCCGTGGGAGCGTGCGTCGGCGGCGCGCTGGACGGGGCGTCCCGTGCGCGGGCGGGCCCGGGTGACACACTGGCCGCATGGAGGAACGAGAATTCCGCAGGTCGGGGCAGCATGCGTCGGTCATCGGCCTCGGCACCTGGCAACTGGGCGCGGACTGGGGCGATGTCGACGACAAGACCGCCCACGAGGTGCTGGAGGCGGCGGCCGAGTCCGGCGTGACGTTCTTCGACACCGCCGACGTCTACGGCGACGGGCGCAGCGAGCAGACCATCGCCGCCGTCCTGCTCGGCAGGCCCGACCTGCATGTGCTGGTGGCGACCAAGATGGGGCGCCGAGTCGACCAGATCCCGCAGAACTACGTCCTGGACAACTTCCGTGCCTGGAACGACCGTTCGCGCCGCAATCTCGGCGTCGACCGGATCGACCTGGTGCAGCTCCACTGCCCGCCGACACCCGTCTACTCTTCCGACGAGGTCTACGACGCTCTCGACACGCTCGTCGAGGAGGGTTGTGTCGCCGCGTACGGCGTGAGCGTCGAGACGTGCGCCGAGGCGCTCACGGCGATCGCCCGCCCGAACGTGGCAAGCGTGCAGATCATCCTCAACCCGTTCCGGATGAAGCCGCTGCGCGAGGTCCTCCCGGCCGCGCGGGGGGCGGGTGTGGGCATCATCGCCCGGGTACCGCTCGCCTCCGGCCTGCTGTCGGGGAAGTACACCAAGGACACGGTCTTCGCGGTCAACGACCACCGCTCGTTCAACCGGCACGGCGAGGCCTTCGACCAGGGCGAGACCTTCTCCGGCGTGGACTACTCGACCGGCGTGGACGCGGCGGCGGAGTTCGCCGCGCTCGCCCCGGAGGGCTTCACCCCGGCCCAGCTGGCGCTCGCCTGGATCATCCGGCAGCCCGGTGTGACCACCGTGATCCCGGGCGCCCGTTCGGCGGACCAGGCCCACGCCAACGCGGCGGTCGCGAGGCTTCCCGCGCTGCCGCGGGAGACGCTCGACGCGATCGAGGACCTGTACGACCGGCGCATCAAGGAGCAGGTGGAGGACCGCTGGTAGAACCGAGTCCGGCCGGGTGTCACGCCGTCAGGGCCGAGCGGCCGGTACGGGTCGTGCCGCGTGCGGCGGCCCGTACCCGGTAGGTGGTCTTCGCCCGGTCCACCACTGGATCCCCGAGCACGATCCGTCCGGCCACGAGCAGCGCCTCGCACTCGTCGGTGGGCAGTGCCGTATGACGGCCCCCGGCCTCCCAACAGCCGTAACGGCGGCGGCCGTTGGCATGCACGGTGAGGAAGACCGGTATGCGCTGGTCCATGATCAGGCGCAGCACTTCGGCAGCACGGGCACTGAGCCGAGGGCGCGTCATGGTCGGTCAGCCTTTCGGGGGGCAGGGGCGGGCGGTCGTCCCGCCCCGGGGCGAGATGATCTTTACCCCGCATTGTTGCCGAGCGCACCGACAGTGCGCATCCGGCGTGCCGAGGAGTTCCCTGGAGGGCGACGGCCAGGTCCTGACAATGTGATGACCTTCACCCTGATGTGGCGGAAAGTGATGAATTCCTTACGGGTGGCGGACGTAAAGGGTTGTGAAGAGACGACTTTGGACCGTGGAGGTTTTTCGTGCGACCTTTCACCCTCAACTACGCCGTACCCCGCGGGGTTCCGGTCGTGGTGACGCCGTACCGCTTCGACGCCCGTCGGCAGTTGAACGTGCTGCCCGACGGCCGGCCCGCCGTGAGTGATCGGGCGCTGCTCCACGCGGCCGGTACGACGACGTCCACCGCCGGCTCCCAGACGCACTTCGACGACTGACGGCCTGCACCCGGATGACGGTCCTCATCCTCACGTCGGAACAGGACGTGACCGCGGACTTGGCGGTGGCCGTGCTGCTGCAACGGGGTGTTCCCGTGATGCGGCTGGATCCCGCCGACCTCCCCGGCAAGGCGGTGCTCGCCGCCGACTACGCCCACGGCGACTTCGACGGCCATCTCTCGGTCAACGGGCATGTGCTGAGCATGGGCGGGCTCCGCTCGGTGTGGGTGCGCAGGCCGGGCGAGCCCGCCGCCCACGCGGCACACGCCTCCCGCTGGCTGACCGCCGAGACCCGGCAGGCCCTGTACGGCATGCTCTTCTCGGCCTCGACCCGTTGGATGAACCATCCCCGCAACGCCGACCAGGCCCGCTACAAGCCGTGGCAGTTACGGATCGCCCACCTCAGCGGCTTCGCCGTGCCGCCCACCGTCATCACCACCGCCCCGCGCGTCGCCGAGCAGTTCGCCGAGGAGTGCCGCGAGGTGGTCGTGAAGTCCGCCTCCGGGCCGCCGCCGGACGACCCGGAGCTGGCACTGCCCACCACGCTCATCGGGCCCGACACCGACTTCTCCGCCGTGGCGGCGGGCCCCGTCCTGCTCCAGCGTCATGTCCCCAAGCGGGCCGACATCCGGCTGACCTGTGTCGGCACCCGTCTGTTCGGCGCGCGCAAGAGGGCCGCGCCGGGCCAGATCGACGGCCGCTACGGCGACACCGGACACTCCTGGGAGGCCACGGAGGTGCCGGAGCGCATCGCGAAGTCGGTGCACGAGTATGTGGCGCTGTCCGGACTTGCCTACGCGGCCTTCGACTTCGCCGAGGACGAGGACGGGCTGTGGTGGTTCCTCGAGTGCAATCAGGGCGGCCAGTTCGGCTTCATCGAACTGGAGACGGGGCAGGCGATCGCGGAGGCGGTCGCCGACTGGCTCGCCCCGCGGGCGTCGGACCGCCGTCTCCCCGAGGTCCGTTGGTGACCCGCCCCGCCGGTGTGCGGGTGCGGGCGCGGTGCCTCGGGCCCGGCGGGCCTGCCGTCACCCCGAAGTCGTCCGGAAGCTGCGCAGGATCGCGTCCAGGGCCTGCTGGTCGGCCTTGCTGTCCGCGTCGGCGGCCGGGGTCGTCCAGCGCAGGGAGAAGCCGCGACCGCCGCCGGTGAGGAAGCCGCGGCCGTAGGTACGCACCCGGACGCCGTCCACCGTGGACAGCCACACCATGTCGGCACCCGGGTGCCCCTGGTAGGTCACGGCGTGGACGGTGCCCACCCGCGCGAAGTCCTCGTCCGTGCTCCGCAGGGACGTCTCCAGGTTCTGCCAGACCGCGACCGGGTCGTCACCGAGGTGGACGCCGGCGGTGACCGTCAGGGTGCGCGGGTCCTTGCTCGCGCCGAAGGTCACCCGGTAGGTGTCCTGGGCGGCCCGGGTCGTGCTGAGGCGCTTCCATCCCCGTGGCAGGTCGACGGAGAAGCCCTCGGCAGCGACGAAGCGTTCGAAGTCCGGCTGTGGAGCACTGGGGGCGCGCGACGAGGGGGTGGCGGACGGGGAGACAGACGGGGGCGAGGACGGGGAGGCGGTCCCCGTTCTGCTCGCCTCCGTGGGGAGCGTCCGTCCGGAGCCGTCGCCGGACGGGGCCGCCGAGACGGCGGGCGGCCCGGAACGGGTCGGCGCCGCACCGGCCGTAGGAGCGCCGCCGTGGTGGCCCGCGGTGGCCAGGACGGCGACGGACGAGGCCACGACCACCAGTCCCGCCCCCGCGAGCACCGACCGCCGTACGGCCGGTGTGCTCCAGGCCCGTCCCGCTCGGTGTGCCACGAGCAGGGCGGCGTTGGGGCCGGTCGCAGGCGCCTCCTCGGCGGAGTCCTCCAGGTCCCCGTTCAGGATGCGCTCCAGGGAGGCACGCACCACCGGCTCCGGCACCCGCTCCAGGGCGCTTCGGCGCAGCAGTCCCGTCACGGCCGGCGTCAGCGGGCCGGACTTCACCGGGGTGCGCAGCGGCAGCCGGTCCACGGCGCGCAGGGTGGCCTCGACGTCACCCCGGTCCTTGACCGGCGGACGGCCCTCCGTCATCGCGTACAGGAGCGCGCCCAGCGCCCACTGGTCGGCCGCGGGACCGGCGCTCGACCCGCGCGCCTGCTCGGGGGAGGCGTACGCGGGCGCGGTGACCCGCTGGGTGACGGACGCGCCGACCAGCCCGAACCCGGTCACCACGACACCGCCGTCCTCCCGCACGAACACCTGGCCGGGGCTCAGGTCGCCGTGGGTCATGCCCCTGCGGTGGGCGGCCTCCAGCACATCGAGGATGCCGACGCCGATCCGGGCGGCCCGCACTTGGTTGAGGGGCCCTCGGGCCAGGACCTCGCCCAGGGGCGTGCCCTCGATCCGTTCCGTCACGGTCCACAGGACACCGTTGTCCTCGATCACGTCGAGGACGGTGGCGGCCCCCTGCGGGCACAGCAGTTGCATCGCCTCCGCATCGCGCAGGATCCGGGCGACCGTGCGGCGTATGCCGGCCTCGGGCGTCAGCGGGGCGAGCCGCGACCCGATCAGCGTGACCGGCCGCCCGAACTCCACGTCCTCGCCGAGCCCGACGGTCCGTCCCTCCTCCTGCTGGACGACTTCGAGCGTCCGGTACCGACCGGCGATCAACTCCTCGGTGGAGACCTGCCAGTGGTCCATCGTCACCCCTTGCTGCGCACCAGACTCTCCGGTCTCCCGGATGTACGGCGGACGTGACGGTGGGTGTTCAAAGAAAGGAGATTTCTTCGCGCCGGATTTCTCACGGCCCGTGTGCGCGGCTCCTACATCCACGCACACATGCGGAAACGCTCCCCCTCGACTACTGGCCAGTAGGTTACTTTGGGTTACCGGGAGGGGGTGCGCCGATGTACGACTCGGCGAAGGCGGCCGCCGCGGCGGGCGAGTGGAACAGCCGCCGCAGCCGGGCCGTGGCATTGCCCGCGCGGAACGGATCGCCGGACGAGGGGCCGTGCAGCAGCTCGGAGAACCACTCCGAGAACTCCTGGTACTCCCACACCCGGCGCAGGCAGGCCGCCGAGTAGCCGCGCAGTCCCTCGCTCTCGCCCCTGCGGTGGTACGCGATCAGCGCGTCGGCCAGCAGCAGCGCGTCGTGCAGGGCGAGGTTCATGCCCTTCGCGGCGATCGGGGCGACCAGGTGGGCGGCGTCGCCCGCGAGGAACAGTCTTCCGTACGCCACCGGCTGCACCACGTAGTTGTGCATGTCGAGCACCCGCTTCTCGATCAGCGGGCCCTCCGCCGGCGGCGGCGCCCCCGCCACGGCCAGCCGCGTGTGCAGCTCCGACCAGACACGTTCGTCCGGCCAGTTCTCCGGGTCGTCGCCCGGCGGGCACTGCAGGTAGTAGCGGGTGACCTGCGGGCCGCGGGCCATATGAGCGGCGAAACCACGCGGATGGATCCCGAAGACGACACAGTCCGACGACGGCGGCGTCTGCGCGAGCAACGCCAGCCAGCCCACGCCGTAGTCGAGCCGTGCGAGGCGGGAGCGCTCCGCGGGCAGCGCGGCCCGGGTCACCCCGCGGGCCCCGTCGCACCCGGCGACGATGGTGCAGGCGATCCGGCGGCGCGCTCCCGAGTCGGGATCGGTGTACGACACCGACGGCCGCTCGGTCCCGATGTCGTGCAGCTCGACCTCGCGCACCCCGAACCGGATGTCCCCGCCCTTGACGTCCGCGTACTCCCGCACCAGGTCGGTCACCAGCAACGGCTGGGGGTAGACGAAGTGGTGGTGGCCGGAGATCTCCGTGTACGGGAAGCGGTGCCGTTCGCCGTCGAGGCGGAACTCGCAGAAGCTGTGCGTGGGCGCCTGTTCCAGCAGCCCCCCGGCGAGCCCGTGCCGTTCCAGGGCCCGCACCGCCCATTCCTCCAGGAACCCCGCCCGGGGCCGCTGCTCGATGAACTCCCGGCTCTCGGCCTCCAGGACGACACAGTCGACGGAGGCGTCCCGCAGGATGTTGGCAAGGGTCAGTCCGGCCGGTCCGGCGCCGACGATGACGACGGGCACGCGCTGTTCGGGCGGTGGGAAGGGGGTGGGGGAAGAGTCGATCACCCGCTCATTATGGCGGTGTACCGTCAACGTCGTACCCGGCGCACCCGTGTTGTGCGGCTCAGCGCAGCGACTCCCGCAGCGCGGACAGCAGTTCCCTGGCCGACGACTCGATGAACTCAGGTCGCGGATGATGCCGACCGCCTCCTCCAGCATCTCGTGCCGGACCTCGACCGAGGGCCGGCCACGGCCCACCACATGGTCGACGAGCGCACGCGGGCCCGCCTGCTCGGTCATCATCGTCTATCCGATGTGCACCATGCCGACGCCGGTTCCCGGTCGGCGGACGCGAAGACGGGACGGCGGAACCGTCTCCTTCGAGATCCTTTTCCGCCTGGATCATGGACATGCCCCGACCGGACGGTCAGGATGGCGGACACAGCAAGGATGGCGGATACACCGAACCGCAGCGGTGCCCGCCATCCGCGACCGTCAGGAGGCCCGCCGGATGAGCGCCCGTCCGCTGCCCGTCAGCACGCCCGCCGAGCAAGGCGTCGACGCCCGCGGGATCCACGCGTTCCTCGACGCGGTCGAGGCGGCCCCGGACATCGAGCCGCACAGCCTCATGATCCTGCGTCACGGACGCCTGGTGGCCTCCGGCTGGTGGGCGCCGTACACCGCCGACCGCCTCCATCTGCTGTACTCGCTCAGCAAGAGCTTCACCTCCACGGCCGCCGGGGTGGCCGTCGCCGAGGGGCTCCTCGACCTCGACGCGCCCGTGATCTCGTACTTCCCGGAGTTCGAGGCGGACATCACCGACCCGCGCAGCCGCGCCATGCTGGTCCGGCACGTCGCGTCCATGGCGAGCGGGCACCTCGCCGAGACCAATGACGAGGCGTTCGGCACCGACCGGGCCGAACCCGTGCGCGGCTTTCTGCTGATCCCGCCGGACCGGGACCCCGGCACCGTCTTCGCTTACAACCAGCCCGCGACCTACACCCTGGCCGCGATCGTCCAGCGCTGCGCCGGCCAGTCCCTCACCGAGTATCTGCGTCCCCGGATCCTGGATCCGCTCGGCATCGGCGAGGTCGCCTGGACCGAGCACCCGCGCGGCCGCGCCCTCGGCTTCAGCGGACTGCACGCCACCACGGACGCCATCGCCCGCCTGGGCCTGCTGTACCTCCAGGACGGTGTCTGGGAGGGCAGGCGCCTGCTGCCGTCCTCCTGGATCGCCGAGGCGACCCGCCCGCACATTTCGACCGCAGGCGGCACCCCCGAGGGCGACCGGTCCGACTGGCAGCACGGCTACGGCTTCCAGTTCTGGATGTCGCGGCACGGATACCGCGGCGACGGGGCCTATGGCCAGTTCTGCGTCGTGCTGCCCCAGCACGACGCCGTGATCGCCACGACCGCGGCCACCGGGCAGATGCAGAAGTTCCTCGACGCGATGTGGCGCCATCTGCTCCCCGCGTTCGGCCCCGACCCGCTCCCGGGCCGCGCCGACGAGGACAAGGCGCTCCAGCACCGCCTCGACGGGCTCGCCCTGCCCCCGGTCGCCGCCGACCCCGCGCCCACGACGGCCTCCGGGCGTTGGTCAGGGGCCCGGCTCACGCCGGAGGGCGGTCACTGCGCCGACCAGCCCGGTCTGACCGCGGCCGAGATCTCCGGCCCGGACGGCGGCTGGACCGTGACCCTCGTGGAGGGCGACGACCGGCTGGTGCTGAGCGTTCCCCGCTCCGGCTGGGCTGTCGACGAGGGGCGGGTCCCCACGGCCGTGACCGGCGGCTGGACGGACCCGGACACCCTGCGGCTCGACGTCGTGTTCCTTGAGACACCGCACCGCCTCACCGTGACCGGCACCCTCGACGCGGACAACCCCGGCGCCGGCACCTTCACCGCCCGCTGGCGCACCGCCCCCCTGCACGGCAGCCCGCTGCGCCGCAACCGGGCACCCCTCAGTTCCCGAGAGGGGCGGGCACCACGCGGATGACCGCGGCGGTGACACTGTCCTCGCCGCCCGCGTCCAGGGCGCGGCTCACCAGCGCCCGCGCATCGGCCAGTACGTTCCGCCCCTGCCGCCCGAGCACCCTCAGCAGCCCGGCGGCGTCCGGCAGATGCCGCCACAGACCGTCCGTGCACAGCAGCAGTCGGCCGGGCACCCGGGGCCGGTGCCCGCGCACCCGTGCGGTCACCGGCCCGGCGTCGGCGCCCAGCCAGGCGGTGAGAGCGTCGTGTTCGCCCGTGTCGTCCTCGGACAAGAGCAGGCCCGGCCCCTCGCCGGGCAGCCAGTAGGCCCGGCTGTCACCGATCCAGGCGCTCCAGATCCCCTCCGGACCGGCGACGCCCGCGACGAACGTACAGGCGGGCGCTCCGTCCCGTGCGGCCGCCAGAGCACTCACCGCCCGGCCCGCGCGCCCGGCGGCCTCGGCCAGTGCCACCTCCGGCAGCTGGCCCTCCCGCAACCGGGCGATCAGGGCCGCCGCCCCGGCCCGGACGGCGACCCGGGCCGCACGCTCCGGCCGCGGTGACAGGGACACCCCGTCGCAGACCACCCCGACCGTCCAGAGCCCGGTGGCAGCCAGCGTCAGGGCGTCCGCGTTGACCTCCCGCCGGGGCCCCCGGTCGCTGACCCCGGCCGCGTCGGCGCCCACCGTGATCTCCACATGCGCGCGGAACGCCGGCTGCGGCACGCCGCACCGCCGGCAGACACCGTCGGGCGCCACCGTGTCGCCGCATCGGACACATTCCATGGTGATGGCCATCAGCCGGGAACCTCGACTCGCCCCGGCCCGCCGCAGCCCCGGACCGGCGGCAGCCGACGGGCCGTCAGGCCCGCGCCTAGCGGAGCGTGTCCGCCCAGTTCGCCGGGACACGGCCCGTCGGCCCCGGCACCGACTGGTCGCGCGGATGGCTGACCGGCGGAGCCAGCTCCGGCCCCGATTCGTACAACTCGGAGGTGGTGTAGTCCCAGAACCAGTCCTCCTCCGGTTCGAAACTGCGGATCACCGGGTGCCCGGTGGCTTGGTAGTGGGCCGTCGCGTGCTTGGAGGGGGAGTCGTCGCAGCAGCCGATGTGCCCGCACTGCGCGCAGCGCCGCAGATGGACCCACCAACCGCCCGCAGCGTCGCACTCCGCGCAGCCCGTGCCGCCGGGCGGGACGCTGGGGTCGATCCCGCTGGCTGTCGTCATGATGCCTCCACTGGTGTCTCGGAACCGGGCTGCGTGCCGGAGTCCTGCTGCTGGGCGTCGGACTCCGCGGCGGTGAGCGGCAGCCACACCTGGAACCGGGTGTCCCCCGGCTCGGAGCGGACGTCGATGCTGCCGTGGTGCTTGTTGACGACGATGCGCCAGGAGATGTCCAGACCGAGTCCGGTGCCCTGGCCGACCGGCTTCGTGGTGAAGAACGGGTCGAAGATACGGCCGCGGATCTCCGTCGGGACCCCGGGACCCGTGTCACGGAACTCGACCAGCAGCCGGTCCCGGTCGAGTGCCGTCCGCACGGTCAGCGTCCCGTCCCCGTCCACCTCGTTCATGGCCGACACCGCGTTGTCGACGAGGTTGGTCCACACCTGGTTCAGCTCGCCGGGGTAGGCGGGGATGTCCGGCAGGGTGCGGTCGTAGTCCTTGACCACGGTGATCCGGGGGCCGATCTTGGCGGAGAGCATCAGCAGGGTGCTGTCGAGGAGTTCGTGCACATCGACGACCTGGTACGGGGCCCGGTCGAGCTGCGAGTACTGCCGCGCCGCGTTCACCAGGGTGGAGACCCGCGTCGTGGAGTCCTCGATCTCGATCATCAGCAGCTCGGTCTCGACCGTGTAGTTGAGCCAGCGGATCGCGCCCTCCAGGGTCCCCTCGTCCACGGCCGCCGCGACCTGGTCCAGCCAGTCGATGTCGAGGCCGGCCTGCACAAAGGTCGGCGCGAGCTGCCAGGCGTCCGGGATGCCGTGGTCGTCCAGCCAGTCACCGAGCGCGTCCTCCCGGTCGGAAGCCTCAAGAGGACTGAGCTGGACGGCCTTCGCGACCTGTTCCGCCGTCCGCTCCTGGATTTCCACCAGCGTCAGCAGCGCGTCCGGCTCGTACCGCCCGGCCGCGATCACCCCGAGCTTGTGCCGCATCCCGGCCACCCGCTCGCGCAGCGCCGACGTGGCACGCACGGCCGCGGCCGCCGGGTTGTTGAGCTCATGGGTGAGCCCCGCGGACAGCGAGCCCAGCGCCAGCAGTCGTTCTCGCTGGTTGACGACCTCCTGGATGCTCTTGGTGCCGAAGAACAGCCCCTCCAGCAGATGCACCGCCATCGGGAACCAGTCCCGCATCACGGCGGCGAACGTGTGCGCGGGCAGGATGAAGAACCGCGAGGGTTCGGTGACCCGCATCGACCCGTTGTACTGCACGGCCTGCGCCCGGTCGCCCAGGTACGCCTGGAAGGCGCCCGAGTACACGCCGCGTTGCGAGGTCCGGGTGACCTCCACATCGTCGTTGCCGACCCGCCGAGAGAGCACCAGCGTGCCTTCGAGGAGCACGAAGAAGCAGGTGGCGGGGTCGCCCTCGGCGTACACCGGGCCGGGCTCGAACTGCTCCACCCGCCCTTCCCGGCACAGTCGCGCCAACTGCTCGTCGCTCAGCTTCTCGAACAGGAAGAGCGTCTTCAGCTCCGCCTTGTCGCACGACATCGGCCGGCCGCTCATGTCCGCTCCCCGGGCTGTGGGTTCATGACTGCTCCAGATACCGGTGGACGAGCATCACGGCCATCGCCCCCTCGCCCACCGCGGAGGCGACGCGCTTGGCGGACTCGGCGCGCGCGTCACCCGCCACGAACACACCGGGGACGTTGGTCTCCAGGTGGTACGGGGGCCGGTCCAGCTCCCAGTCCGGCGGCGGCTGCCCGTCGCACGTCATGTCGGGGCCGGTCAGGATGAAGCCGTGGTCGTCGCGCAGCACGGTCCCCTCCAGCCACTCCGTCAGCGGAGCCGCCCCGATGAACACGAACAACCATGGTGTATCGACGAGTTCGGTCTCTCCCGTCGACACGTCCCGCAGCGTCAGCTGCTCCAGGTGCTCGGCGCCGTGCGCCGACTCCACCACGGTGCTGGTGCGCACGACGATGGTCGGCGTCTCGGCGATCTGCTGGACCAGATAGTGCGACATCGACGCCGACAGCGACTTCCCGCGTACGAGCAGGGTGACGGACTTGCAGTTGCGGGACAGGAACATCGCCGCCTGGCCCGCGGAGTTGGCGCCGCCGACGATGTACACGTTCTGGCCCGTACAGGCGGGGGCCTCCGTGAGCGCCGCGCCGTAGAAGACCCCGCGCCCGGTCAGCTCCTTCAGGCCCGGAGCCGCCAGCTGCCGATAGGACACACCGGTCGCCAGGATCACGCTGTGTGCGGAGATGGCGGGCCCGTCCGAGAACCGCACGATCCGCGCCGCCCCGTTGACCTCCAGGGCGGACACCTCCCGCGCGGTGAGGATCTCCGCGCCGAACTTCTTGGCCTGCCGGCGCGCCCGGTCGGTCAGCTGCGCGCCGGACACGCCGTCGGGGAAGCCGAGATAGTTCTCGATCCGGGAGCTCTGCCCGGCCTGTCCGCCGGTGGCGGAGCGCTCCACGAGCAGCGTCCGCAGCCCCTCCGACGCCCCGTACACCGCGGCCCCGAGCCCGGCGGGCCCGCCGCCGATCACCACGAGGTCGTAGAAGTCGGCGGTCGGGTTCGTCGCCAGCCCCACGTGCTCCGCGAGCTGCGCGTCCTCCGGCGCGACCAGCGGGGTGCCGTCCGGGGTGACGACGAGCGGCAGCTGCTCACCGTCCTGTCCGGCCGCCGCCAGCAGCCGCCTGCCCTCCGGGGTGTCGACCGAGTACCAGCGGTAGGGCACCTGGTTGCGGGCGAGGAAGTCGCGGACCCGCGCGGACCGTGCCGACCAGCGGTGCCCGACCACCTTGGTGGTGGGAACCGGCCGGTAGTCGGAGGTCCGCCAGGCCTCCAGCAGATCGTCCAGGACCGGGTAGAGCTTCTCCTCCGGCGGGTCCCACGGCTTGAGGAGATAGTGGTCGAGGTCGATCACATTGATCGCGTCGATGGCCGCGTTGGTGTCCGCGTACGCGGTCAGCAGCACCCGCCGGGCACCCGGGTAGACGTCCAGGGCCAGTTCCAGGAACTCGATGCCGTTCATCTCCGGCATCCGGTAGTCGGCCATGATCACGGCCACCAGGTCGCCGCGCAGCTTCAGCTCCTGCAGCGCGTCCAGCGCGCTCTGGCCCGACTCGGCCCGCACGATGCGGTACGACTCGCCGTACCGGCGCCGCAGATCACGGGCCACGGCGCGCGACACCCCGGGATCGTCGTCCACGGTCAGGATGACGGTCCGTGCAGCTGCACCGGCAGCCTGTGTCATAGAGTCTCCCGCCCCGAACTCTTCGCGTCCCGCCCATCGTATGTTCGATCGACGGGTTTCGCCTCGGAACCCGGTGAGCATCGGAACCGGTAGCGTGTGATCACCGGAGCGCGAACGAGGAGGCAGCCGTATGACCCGCCCCGTCACCGTGGGAGTGGACGGATCACCGGAGAGCGTCGCCGCGGCGGCCTGGGCGGCCCGCGAGGCAGTACGCCGTGACCTCCCGCTGCGGATCGTGCACACCTGGCAGTGGCAGTCGTACGACCTCGCCCCGACCGCCGATCGGGACGCCCAGGCCGAGTGGGCGCGGCAGCTCGCGCAGGAGGCCCGGGCCACGATCGTCGAACGGCACCCGGGGCTGACCGTGACCGCCGAGGCCGTGGAGGGTGGTTCCGTGGAGACGCTGGTCGCGGAGGCGGCCGCGGCCGAACTGCTGGTGCTGGGCTCGCGCGGGCACGGCGCCCTCATGGGCTTCCTGCTGGGCTCGGTGGGCCGGCAGGTGATCGCCGACTCCGCCGCGCCGGTGGTGCTCGTGCGCTCGGACGACCAGGCCACGGCCGAGGCGACGGGCCGGGCGATCGTCGTCGGTCAGCACGGGGATCCGGAGGACGGCGCGGCCGCCCTCGGGTTCGCCTTCGCGACCGCCGAGGCCAGGGGAGCGGCCGTGCGCGTCGTACGGGCCTGGACCCTGCCGCCCGTGTTCGCCTACAGCCCCGCCTCGCTGAAGCTGCTCGACGAGGCCGGCGGTCTGGAGCCGTACGAGCGCAAGGCGCTCGACGAGGCGCTGCGGCCCTGGCGGGAACGCTTCCCGGACGTAGCGGTGACCGAGCACGTGGAGATGGGCAGCGCGGGCCAGGTCCTGCTGGAGGCCGCCGCCGAGGCCCAGCTCGTGGTGGTGGGACGGCACGCGGGCCTGCCCGTGGGACCGCGCATCGGCTCGGTGGCGCACGCGCTGCTGCACCACGCGCCCTGCCCGGTGGCGGTCGTACCCCCCGCCTGATCGGGTCGGCCTCGGCCCGGCGGTCCGGACACCGGCCCGCGGGCACCCGCCCCGGCGCGGCTCGAAGAGCCCCACCCGGGCGGTCGCCTCACCCTGTCGCCCGGACCGTGCCTACAGGGCGCGGTCCAGGAGGGCCAGCAGCTCCGTCCAGTGGCGCTCCGCCGCCTCGGCGTCGTAGTGCGAGGTGTCGGCCTGGGTGAAGCCGTGCGGGGCGTCGGGATAGACCTCGCACCGGTGGCGCACCCCTGCCTCCGTCAGCACCTTCTCCAGCAGCTCGATCTGCTCCGGCGGCAGCGAGGAGTCGTGGTCCGCGTGGCCGAAGTAGGCCTCCGCGGTGATGCGGTGGGCCACCAGGTGCGGGCTGTCGGGGGAGTCGGTGGCCAGTCGTCCGCCGTGGAAGCCGGCCACGGCGGCGATCCGCTCCGGGTAGGTGCCGGCGGCACGCAGGGAGAGCCGGGCACCCATGCAGTAGCCGGTGACACCGACCGGGCCGTCGGCGGCCTGCGGGCAGTCGGCCAGCCAGCGCAGATAGGCTTCGGCGTCGCGGTCGGCGACCTCGGGCGTCAGCTCCTGGATGAGGGGCATGAGCTGCTGGAAGAGCTCCGGCCGCTCGGACGTGTCGATGAACTCGGGCATCTCCACGACGGGAGCGCGCCCGTGCCGGTAGTAGAGATTGGGGACGAGGACGGTGTAGCCGTTCTCGGCCAGGCGGTCGGCCATCGCCTTCAGACCGGGGCGCAGTCCGAAGGCGTCCATGTAGAGCAGGACCGCGGGGTGGGGGCTGTGGTCGTCCGGGTAGGCCAGATAGGCATCGGCCGTACCGTCCGGGGTGCGGATGTCCACGGACGTTCCACGAACGGCGGTCATAGGGGTTCTCCTGACTCTCGACGTCAGGCCGGCGGCGGTACGGCCGGACCTGCGGACAACATCATCGCAACGCCGCCCGGCGGTCCGCGCCCGGGATCACCTCGGGGCGGACCCGTACACCGGGCGTTCATGCGGAGGGCGCGATCCCCGTCGACAGGCGCCCGGATCACGGGCCGGAACTCGCGCAGCGCGGGGCGGCGTTCGTGTCATGTCTCACCGAGGTCGTCGGCGTTCTCGGTCTCGAGGACGTCGTCGATGCCCTCCGTGCCGTGGAGGCGGGTCGCGAGGAGGACCGCGATGTCGTCGGGGCGGTCCGCCGTGTGCCGGGCCCGCTCGGTGAGCCGGTCCGCCATCCCCGTCAGGGACAGGCCGCCCTGGCGGTGGGTTCCGTACTTCGTGCGGGACAGTTCGGCGCGCAGCGCCTCGACTCCCTCGTCGATGTCGGCCCCCGGACACTCCACCAGGCCGTCGGTGTACAACGCGAGCACGGCACCGGGCTCCAGCCGCAGATGGGTCACCGGGTAGCTGGCCTGGGGGTCCACTCCGAGCACCAGTCCGCCGGGCAGGTCGAGTACGTCGGTGCGGCCGTCCGGATGGCGCAGCAGGGGCTGTGGATGCCCGGCTCGCGCCGCCCGGGCGTGCCCCGTGACCGGGTCCAGCCGGACATAGCAGCAACTGGCGAACTGGCCCGGGTCGAGGTCGATCAACAGCCGGTTGGTGCCGCTCATCACCTGATGCGGGGCGTGGTCGCCGAACGCGAACGCCCGGACGGCGCTGCGCAGTTGCCCCATGGTGGCCGCAGCCTGCACCCCGTGCCCCTGGACGTCGCCGATGACCAGCGCCAGCCCGTCGCCGGCCTCGATGACGTCGTACCAGTCGCCGCCCACGTCCATGCCCTGGGTGCCGGGCAGATAGCAACCCGCCGTCTCCACCTGCGGATGGGTGGACAGCCGGTGCGGCAGCAGGGCCTCCTGCAGCCCCCGCGCGAGGGCGGCCTCGGAGTCGTAGCGCCGTGCCCGCTCCAGCGCCTGCGCGATCAGCCCGGCCAGCGCGGTGAGCACCGTGCGCTCCTCGTCGCTGAAGACGCGGGGACACTCGAAGCCGAGGGTGCAGGCGCCGACCGGCCGACCGGAGGCGATCAGCGGCAGGAAGGCCCGGGAGCCCTCGGTGGAGTCCAGCGGGATGGCCGGGTAGGCGGCCGCGAACTGCTGCATCGACTCGTAGAACAGGGGGCGGCCCGTGGTGAGCGTCTCCACGCTCGGCAGTCTGGCGTCCAGCCCCACCCCGTCGAACTGCGCGAGGTACCCGGACGGGAAGCCCGTCTCCCAGGCCAGATAAAGATGCCGCTCCTGCAGCAGATGGATGGCCAGCCGGTGTCCGCCGAACGCGGGCAGCAGCTCGCGCATCACCACTTCGGACACCTGGCGCGCGGTCACGGCCTCGGACAGCGCGATCGCGAGGATGACGGGGCGGTACGCCGGCGCCGTCGCGTCCCAGGGACTCAGCTGGTCCGCCGTTCTGCTCGACGCCTCGCCCACCGAGGCCGTATCCGCGGTGTGACCGAACGGCATCACCCGGCAGGTGAGGACATCCGTGCCCGGATAGACCGAAAGGGTGAGCCAGTCGCCGTCCCCTTCCCCGTCGGCGCCCTCCACGGGACGGCGGACCTGGAAGTGCACGGGCTCCGGAGCCAGCAGCGCCGCCCGCAGATGGTCCTCGTACGCGGGCCGGTCCAGCCACGGCAGGGCGTACCAGAGGTGCCGGCCCACCAGGTCCTGCGGCGAACTGCCGAGCAGATCGGCGGCGCGCGGATTGACGTAGGTGATCAGGCCCATCCGGTCGAAGGCGAACACGCCGTCGGGCAGCAGGTCCGTGGCTCCCTGTGCGGCGGGGCCGGGCCCCGGATCGACCACGAGACCCCCGACCCGGTGCAGGCCCCCCGGCGCCGGATTCTCCGCCCAGAACTCCAGCAGACGCTGCCCGCCGTCCTTGGCCCGCACCCGCAGCGGGCGGGTCGGCGGGAAGCCCCCGGCGGTCTCGCGCAGCGCCGACAGCACCAGGCGTGCGTCGTCCGGTGAGACGGCCTCGGCGAGTGCCTCGGGCGACCCGGCGAGGTCCTGCACGGCACCGCCCGACAGTTCCTGGAAGGTGTCGTCCCCGGTCACCGTCGTCTCGGCCGGGTCCCAGACGAAGTGCCCGATACGGCTCCGGAGCCGGGCGGCGGCCGGGGGGCGCACACACAGCGGCGGGCCGTCCCAGACCACCGGGTCCCCGGCCTTCTCCAGGGCACCGAGGTCCTCGGCGAGGCGTTCCGCGGTCGCCATCATCCGGTCCAGATCGAGCAGTGCCTCGATGGCGTCCGGTCCCGAGGGGCGCAGCACCGTGAGGACGCCGTACGTCGTCGTGGCGCCCACCACGGGCACGTACACCGAGCCGAAGCGGAACGGCAGCCCGGCCGCCAGCTGGGGATAGCGCCGCATCGTCTCCGTGGCGTCGTTGAGCACCACCGGGACCCCGAGCCGGAACGCGTCCGCGACGGGGAACGGCCGGTCCAGGTGCAGCCGTGACCACGGCCGGAACAGGCTCGCGGGCAGCCCGGCGAGCACGGCCAGACGCAGCACCTCTGGCGTGCTCGAGCGCAGGTACACGCCGCCCACCAGTCCGCCGGCGGCGTGGATCGCGTCCGCCACGGCGCCGGTCAGCACGGCGGTGGCCGTCCCGGGCGCGCTGTCCGCGCTCTCGGCGCTCCCTTGCATCGGTCTGCCCTCGTCACGGGCCGTCGGGTCGGGTAACACAGCAAGAATGCGCCGTACCGCCCCGCATGCGCATCCGGACGACCCGGGGCGGCGCACTCTCCGGTGTGCTCCGGGCCGGGTCGGCGGGGCCGTGGACGGGCGTGCGGGGCCGCCGGTGCCGGGACGGACGCTCCCCCCGCCCGGGTGTGCCGTCTGCTGGGTGACGGGTCCCGCCTCGCGGTGAGCGCGCCCCGGCCGGGGCCCCTGCCGGCGTACGCCGCGCCGGAACGCGGGCCTGCCTACCTCACCCGGCGGAACACATCGTCGGAGGCGTCGTCCCAGGCGGGCGGCTCCTCCGCTCTCCGCTCCCGGGGAATGCGCGACGAGGACTGGTACATGGCGTCGATCTCGACCGCGTACCGGCGTACGACGGCGTCCCGGCGCAGCTTCATCGAGGGCGTCAGCAGTCCGCTCGCGACGTCGAAGGGCTCCGGCAGGATACGGAAGACCCGGATCGACTCGGACCGGGACACCGTGGTGTTGGCCGCGGCCACCGCCCGGGTGATCTCCTGTCGGAGGGCGTTCTCCTCCCGTGCCTCCCGCCCCGCCGTGTCGCCCTGAGTGAACAGACCGCCGCGCCAGTGCGCCACGAACTCGGGGTCCAGGGTGATCAGGGCGCCCACACAGGGCCGGTTGTCGCCCACGACCACGGCCTGGTGAATGAGCGGATGCGCCCGCAGCCGCTCCTCCAGGGCCGCCGGAGCCACGCTCTTGCCGCCGCTCGTGACGATGATCTCCTTCTTGCGGCCCGTGATGGACAGATATCCGTCTGAGTCCAGCTGCCCGAGGTCGCCGGTGGCCAGCCAGCCGTCTCGCAGCGTCGCACGGGTGCCTTCGTCGTCGTTGACGTACCCTTGGAACACCGACGCCCCGCGCACCAGGATCTCCCCGTCCTCGGCCACCCGTACCTCGATCCCCGGCAGGGGGCGTCCCACGGTGCCGGACTTCTCCCGCCCGACCGGCTGCACGGTGATGCCCCCGCCCGTCTCGGTGAGTCCGTAGCCGTCATGGACGGGGATCCCGATACCGGCGTAGAACAGGGCGAGTTCACGGTTCAGCGGCGATCCGCCGGAGACGGCGCCGTACACCCGGCCGCCCAGTGCGGCGCGCAGTTTCCGGTACACCGCCTTGTCGTACAGGGCGTGCTGAAGCTTCAGATCGATGCCGGGGCCGGGCCCCGTTCCCATCCGCTGCCGCTCCATGGCCAGGGCGTAGTCCTGTGCCGTGCGCACGGCCCGCTCGAACAGGGCGCCGCGGCCCGCCTGCTGGGCGGTGCGCAGGAAGTTCTTGTAGAGCTTCTCGAAGACGAACGGGACCGCGTACAGATAGGTGGGACGGAAGGACTGGAACGCCGCTGCCAGGGCGTCCGCACTGAGCTCGGGTTCATGTCCCATGAGCAGTCCGCCGCGCAGACACAGCCCCTGGATCATCAGTCCGTACACATGGGAGAACGGCAGGAAGGCGAGCACGGCGGGCTGCTGGCCGGGCGGTGCTCCGGTGTGTCCCCAGCCGGCCAGGATCGTGTCGCAGGGGCTCGCCAGATTGCGGTGGCTCAGGGCGCAGCCGCGGGGGCGGCCGGTGGTGCCGGAGGTGTAGGCGACGACCGCGGTGGAGTCCGGCAGCACGATCCGGCGGAGCGAGTCGACGAGGGCGGCCGGCACCGGACGGCCTCGCAGTACGAGTGCCTCCAGGGCACCGGAGTCCAGCTGCCACACGTGCCGCAGCTGCGGCAGCGAGGCGCAGACCGACCCGACGGTCATGACGCCCTGCTCGTCCTCGACGACCACTCCGACGCAGTCAGCGTCCCTGAGGATCCACTCGACCTGTTCGTGCGAGGACGTCGGGTAGATCGGCACGACCTCGGCCCCGATCGCCCAGAGCGCACAGCTGAACAGCGTCCACTCGTAACGGGTGCGCGCCATGACGGCCACCCGGTTACCGGGGCGGATGCCCGAGGCGACCAGTCCCCGGGCCAGATCGACCACCTCGTCGCGGAGCTCGCTCGCGGTCACCTGGGTCCAGGGCGCGTCGGCGGGACCGGTGCGGCGGGCGATCAGCGGCAGGCCGGGGTCCCGGCTCGCCGTGTCGAAGACGCTGTCCGCAAGTCCCCCCGACACGACCGGTTCTGACGCCGTCGCCGGGGCGGCCGCCCGGGCGTTCCCGAAGTCGCGCATGCGCCGTTCACGAGCCCTTCCTGCGACGCCCCCGACGCGTGCGGCATCGGCGGAGCTCGAATCTAGCCCAGGTCGCCGCCCGACGTGGGGGGAACCGACAAGGAACCCACAGCAGACGGGAGTACGGGCTCTACGGGCCGACGGGCGCCCGTCCAGGAGCGCCCCGTGAGGGCCGTCGGCTCACCAGCGGCCCGGCTCCGTGCCGGTGATCGGTTCCGAGGGCCGGCCGTCCGGACCCACCGGGACCTCGCCCGCGAGCATCACCCGGTGCATGATCCGGGGGTGCTCCGGGGTGACGACATCGCCGGGGGCGAGATGGATGGTGGCCCGGTTGTCCCAGAAGGCGACGCTGCCGGGCTCCCAGCGGAAGCGGACCGTGTACTCGGGGCGGGTGGCCTGTTCCAGCAGCATCTGCAGCACATGTCCGCTCTCGGCGCGCGAGAGCCCGCGGATCTGCTCCACGTAGTAGCCGTTGACGAACAGCGACCGCTCGCCGGTCTCCGGGTGCACGCGGACGAGGGGGTGCTCGGAGGCCACCTGGTGGTCCAGCAGATGACGCAGATACGCGTCGCCGCCAGGCCGCGCCTGGTAGCCGACGCCGAGCCGGTGCTCGGCCCGCAGACCGTCCACGAAGCGCCGTACGGGCTCCGAGAGGCCCGCGTAGGCGGCGGCCAGATTCGACCACTGGGTGTCCCCGCCGTACGGCGGTACGGTCTCGGCCCGCAGGATCGTCGCCGCGGGCGGATCGACACGTGCGCCGTGGTCGCAGTGCCAGCCCCGCAGCAGGGAGTGGCGCCGGCGCCGTAGCCACTCGTCGTGCTCCATGCCGTAGCGGCCGCCCAGTTCCAGCCGGTCGGCCGTGGTCTCGATCTCCGGGAAGTCCGCGGGTGAGGCGCTGCCGCGCCTGCCCAGGACGACGGGGTCGCCGAACCGCCGCGCGAGCGCGATGTGCGCGGCATGGTCCAGTTTCTGCTCCCGGAAGAAGACCACCTTCCAGCGCAGTACGGCCGACCGGATCGCGGCCACCGTCGCATCGTCCAGGTCGCCGGCCAGATCGGCCCCGGTGATCTCGGCGCCGATGCGGCCCGCGACGGGCCTCACCGAGACCCCGGTTGTGCTCTCCGTCGTCATACGGCCTCCGTCGGTCGTGCGGGCGGATGTCACGGGCCCAGCATGGCCCGTCCCGGAGCCGTGCGAAAGATCACACGGCCCCCGCGCACCCCGCCTCGCGTGGGTCCTTTTACCGTGCCATTGCCTTCTCATGGGTGATTGACGACACGCTTGTAGTCATGATGGTTCGGCACAAGTAAGGCATGCCTTCGCTAACCTGCACGACCGTGGCGGGGGGCGTGCCGGGGAGGGTCGCATGTGGGATGACGCGTTTCCGAGCTTTCTCATCGGACTGCGGGAAGGGCTCGAAGCGGGACTCATCGTCTCCCTTCTGATCGCGACCCTTGTGCGGGCGGGCGCCAAGTCCCGGCTGCCGCAGGTGTGGACGGGAGTGCTGGCCGCGATCGCGCTCGCGCTGAGCTTCGGCGCGGTCCTGACGTTCACCGCCGCGTCCCTGTCGGCAACCGCCCAGGAGGCGTTCGGCGGCACCCTCAGCGTGATCTCCGTCGCGTTCGTCACCGCGATGGTGTTCTGGATGCGCCGCTCGGCCCGCAGTCTCTCCGGTGAGATCAAGCAGAAGGTCACCGAGGCGCTCGCGATGGGCGCGGGCATGCTGATCGTCACCTCGTTCCTCGCGGTGGGCCGCGAGGGCCTGGAGACGGCGCTGTTCCTGTGGACCACGGCCCGTGCAGCGGGCGAGTCCGCCGGTCCGCTGACCGGCGCCGGTATCGGCCTGGTCCTCGCGGCAGGCCTGTGCTGGGGCCTCTATCGCCGGGTCCTGAAGATCAACCTGACCAAGTTCTTCACGGCGACCGGCGCGGTCCTCATCGTGGTCGCGTCGGGTGTGCTCGGCTACGGTCTGCGCGATCTGCAGGAGGGCGGGGTGCTGCCCGGCAAGAGCGCGTACGCCATCGATCTGAGCGGCAGCATCGACGCGGGCTCCTGGTACAGCACTCTCGTCCAGGGCGTGTTCAACCTGACGCCGACGATGACGTGGTTGCAGGTCGCGGGCTATGTCGCGTACCTCGCCACGGTGATGACGCTGTTCGTGCGCGGCGTACGCACCACCCCGTCGGCCAGGCCCGCGCCCGAGCCCGCGGTGAAGACGCCCGAGCGGCCCGAGGCCGCTGCGAAGGCCGGCGGGAAGCCTGAGGCCGCTGCGAAGGCCGGCGGGAAGCCCGAGGCCGCTGCGAAGGCCGGCGGGAAGCCTGAGGCCGGCGAGAATCCTGAGGTCGCCGTAGAGGCCGGCGGGAAGCCCGAGGCCGCGCAGGCGCCCGGCTCCCGGCCCGCCCCGCGTGCTCCCGAGCCGGTCGCCCCCGAGCGTCGGCGTCCCGTCTGGGTGGTGCCCGTCGCCGTCGTCGCCGTGCCCGCCGTGCTCGCCGGGTTCACCGTCGCCCTGAGCGGCTCGAAGCCCGCGAGCGCCCAGACCGTCGCCGTCTCGGAGACCGACTGCGGCAAGGGCTTCAGCGCGCCCCGGCCCGGACGGCAGACCTTCCAGATGCACAACACTGGGAACAAGACCTCCGAGGTCTATCTCGTCGACCCCGCCAGCAACGCGGTCTACGGCGAGATCGAGGGACTGGCCCCCGGGACCACCCGCGACCTCGTCGCCACGGTCGCCGGCGGCAGCTACGCCTGGCGCTGCGTGCCCACCGGCGGCAAGGCCGTCACCTCCAAGGCCGTCCGCGTCACCGGAGGCGGCGGGGCCAGGGCCGTCGTACCCGTCTCCGAGAACGACCTCGCCGCGCCCCTGAAGGCGTACCAGGCGTACGTCGGCCAGGGCCTGGCCACCCTCGTCACCCAGACGCGGAAGCTGAGCGACGACATCGCCGGCAACCATCTCGACACCGCGCGCACCGACTGGCTGACCGCCCACCGCACCTACTCCTCGCTCGGCGCCGCCTACGGCACCTTCGAGGACTTCGACAAGAAGATCAACGGTCGGGCCGACGGGCTCCCCGGCGGGGTGAACGACCCGGACTTCACCGGCTTCCACCGCGTCGAGTACGGGCTGTGGCACGGCCAGTCCGCCGACCAGCTGAAGGGTCCGGCCCAGCAGCTCGCCGACGCGGCCGCGGGGTTGCAGAAGGCGTTCCCCACGCAGACCTTCGACCCCGGCGACCTGCCCCTGCGCGCCCACGAGATCCTGGAGAACACCCTTCAGTTCGAGCTCACCGGCGACACCGACCAGGGCAGCGGCACCGAACTGGCCACCGCGGACGCCAACCTGTCCGGCACCCGTGAACTCCTCACCGTGCTCACGCCCCTGCTGGCCCGCCGTGCCCCGCATCTGCTCCCCGCCGTCGACGCGGACATCGCCCGGGTGCAGAAGCTGCTCGACGGCGCCCACCAGGGCGACTCCTGGACCCCCGTGGACCACCTCGACGCGACCACCCGCGCCCGGCTGAACGGGGCCACCGGACAACTCCTCGAGGACCTCGCCCCCATTCCGGACCTGCTGGAGATCCGGAAGTCCGCCTGATGACCGATCCGCGCACAAACCACATGACCACCGAAGGGAACCTCCGCATGCCGTCCGCCGAAACGCCCGCCCACCCGGGCGGCTGCCCTGCCGGTGCCGGCCGTCGTTCCTTCGTGAAGACGGCCCTGGGTGCGGGCGCCGCCGGCGCCGCCCTGGCGGGTGGCGGGTTCGCCCTCAGCCAGGCCGGCGCCGGCGAGGCCCGCGCCGCGGACGACACCGACACCGCGAAGGTCGCCTTCCACGGCATCCACCAGGCGGGCATCATCACTCCCGCCCCGGCCGCGGCCACCTTTGTGTCCCTCGACGTCGTCGCCGACAGCCGCCAGGAACTCACCGACCTGTTCCGGACCATCACCGAGCGGGCCCGCTTCCTCACCGCCGGCGGCACCCCGGAGGACCTGGGCGTCGGTGCCCCGCCTTCCGACAACGGCATCCTCGGGCCGGAGGTCCCCGCCGACGCGCTGACCGTCACCGTCGGCGTCGGCGCCTCCCTCTTCGACGACCGCTACGGTCTCGCCGCGGCCAAGCCCCGGCGGCTCACCCCGATGCGCACGTTCCCCAACGACAACCTCCGGCCGGCCGAGTGCCACGGCGACCTGTCCCTGCAGATCTGCGCCGCCCGCCAGGACACCGTGCTGCACGCGCTGCGCGACATCGCGCGGCACACCCGGGGCGCCATGCAGATCAAGTGGCGCATCGACGGCTTCCAGAACACGCCCCGCCCCACCGGCGCCCAGCGCAATCTGCTCGGATTCAAGGACGGCATCGCCAACCCGGACGTCAGCTCCGCCCGTGAGACGAACCGTCTGATCTGGGTGGGCGAGGGACAGGGCGAACCCGCCTGGGCCGCCGGGGGCAGCTACCAGGTCATCCGGATCATCCGGATGCTGGTGGAGTTCTGGGACCGGGTCTCACTGACCGAGCAGGAGAAGATGTTCGGCCGCCGGAAGGACACCGGCGCCCCGCTGGACGGTGCCAAGGAGACCGACACGCCCAACTACGCCAAGGACCCGCAGGGCACGGCCATCCCGCTCGACGCCCACATACGCCTCGCCAACCCCCGCACCGAGCGCACGGACAGCTCCCGCATCCTGCGGCGCGGCTACAACTACGACCGGGGCATCGACAACGTCGGCAATCTCGACATGGGCCTGGCCTTCTGCTGCTACCAGCAGGATGTGCAACGCCAGTTCGAGGCCACCCAGACGCGGCTGATCGACGAGCCCCTTGTCGACTACATCTCGCCGACCGGGGGCGGCTACTTCTTCGCGCTCCCCGGCGTGCGGAACTCCTCGGACTGGCTGGGACGGGGACTGCTGACGGCCTGAGGGCCCTCGACGGTCACCGGCCTGCGCGCCCCTGACCGTCCCGGCCCCTCAGTCGGCCGGCCGCCAGCCGAGTGCCGGGCCCAGCCGGGTCGCGATGTCGGTGAGGATCTGCACATAGTCCTCGTGCTCGAAGGTGAACGGCAGGGCGAACGCCACCTCCGTCACCTCCCGGAACGCGGCGTGTGCGTACAACTGTTCGGCGATCTGCCCGGACGGCCCGACGAGGTCCGGCGCGAACATCATCCGTGCCGGGCCCTGCGGGGTCGCCGTGCGGGGCATCCGCTGGGCCGCGTAGGCCTCGTACCTGGCGCGCTGTTCCGGCGAGGCGCTGTCGGTGGGGATGACGACCAGGCCCTGCGAGACACGGGCGCGGTCGCCGTCGGGGTGCTGGGCGCGGAACGCGCGGATGTGCGAGAGCTGCACCTCGGCGAAGTCCTCCGACTCCTCCGCCTTGACGACGCTGCTGGTCAGCAGGTTCATGCCGTGCTCGCCCGCCCACCGGGCCGAGCGCAGGCTCCCGCCGCCGTACCACATGCGCCTGCCGAGGCCGGGGGACACGGGCTGCACCCGGTCGGAGAACACCTCGAAACCCTCCCTACCGCTGAAGTCGGTGGCGGGCTTTGCGCGCACGAAGTCCAGCAGCCGCTGCACGCGCTCGTAGCCGAAGTCCTCGGTCTCGGCGGTGCGCGGGTAGAGCGCCTGCTTCACATGGTCGTAGTGCATCGGCGGGCCCACGCTGACCCCGGGGTTGAGTCGGCCTCCGGAGAGGATGTCGACGGTCGCCAGATCCTCGGCCAGCCGCAGCGGGTTCTCCCAGCCCAGCGGGATCACCGCTGTGCCCAGCTCGATCCGGCTCGTACGCTGGGAGGCGGCGGCGAGCACGGCGACGGGCGAGGAGATCCCGTACTGCAGATGACGGTGACGCACCCAGGCGCTGTCGAAGCCGAGCCGCTCGCCCAGCTCGATGATCTCCAGCGTCGACTCGTGCCCGCGGCGGGGATCGGCCTCGTCGAACAGGCCGATGGTGAGAAAGCCGAGCTTCTCCAGCGGTGTCGAGGTCGGCGGCACAGGGCTCCTCCAGGGTCCGTGGCGTCTGCGGCGTACGCCGTTGCCTCGTTCGATTCTCTCAGGTGATCGTTGCGCGGGTGTGACGAGGCGTGTGCCGTGCGGCGTGCCCGAGGGAAGATCTCTTCCCGCGGCCGGGGCCCATGTCCCTTCGAACAGGCGGAGGATGAGGGCAGCCCGTTCCGTGACGGTGACGGGACGGGGCGGCCGGCCGGACCCGAGGGGGGACCCGTGGAACACGAGCACATCGCCGAAGACTTCGCCCGGTTACGCGCCGACGAGTTCGGCTACCTCGACGCCGGCGGACATGTCTACCTCGACCACACCGGGGCCGGACTGCCCCCGCGTTCCCAGGTCACGGGCAGCGCGCAGCGGATCACCGGTGGCCTGTTCGGCAATCCGCACTCCGAGAGCCCTGCCTCCCGCTCCTCCGGCCGGCTGCTGGCCGAGGCGCGGCAGGCGGTACTCCGCCACTTCCGTGCGGACCCGGCCGAGTACACGGTGGTCTTCACCTCGAACGCGACCGGAGCCCTGCGGCTGGTGGGGGAGGCGTACCCGTTCACCCGCGGCAGCAGGCTGGTGATGTCGCTGGACAACCACAACTCCGTGAACGGACTGCGGGAGTACGCCCGTGCGAGGGGGGCGTCCGTCGCCTACGTACCGGTGGGCGGCCCGGGCCTCCGGCTCGACGAGCAGCGGCTGGGGGGCGCGCTGACCGCCCGCCGGCACGACCCCCGGCGCGGGCGCGACGACGCGCGCGGGCTGCTGGCGTATCCGGCGCAGAGCAACTTCACCGGCGTACGGCATCCGCTGGACTGGATCTCCCGGGCCCAGGCCCTCGGCTACGACGTGCTGCTCGACGCCGCCGCCTTCGTCCCCACCCATCCACTCGACCTCGGCCGTGTGCACCCGGACTTCACCGTGGTGAGCTGGTACAAGGTCTTCGGCCACCCCACCGGTGTCGGCAGCCTGATCGCCCGCAGGGAGGCGCTCGCCCGGCTGCACCGCCCCTGGTTCTCGGGCGGCACGATCCACGCGGCCAGCGCACAGGCGCAGTGGCATGTTCTGGCCGCCGACGAGACGGCCTTCGAGGACGGCACCGTCAACTTCCTCGCCATACCCGATGTCACCGCCGGACTCGCCTGGATCGACGGCATCGGTGTGCATCGGGTGCGGGCCCATGTGGCCGCCCTGACCGACCGACTCCTCGGCGGGCTCGCGGAGTTGCGCCACAGCGACGGCTCCCTCCTGGTCCGGGTGTACGGACCGGGGGCCGGGGAGCCGGACCGCGGCGGCACCGTCGCACTGAACGTGCTGGGCGCGGACGGTCGTGTCGTCGACGAGCGGATCGTCAATCACGACAGCGCCGCACGTGGTATCTCCCTGCGCACGGGCTGTTTCTGCAACCCGGGCGCAGGTGAGGCGGCCTTCGCGCTGCCCCTGCCCCGGCTGCGCGCCGCCGCCCATGGCCGGCCGGGTTCCCTGGAGGACTATCTGGAGGTGCTGGGCCTGCCGTCGGCGGGTGCGGTCCGTGTCTCCCTGGGGGTGTCGTCGCAGCCGGGGGACGTGGACGCGTTCCTGCGCCTCCTCCGCGAGACCTACCGCGACGGGACCCCGGCCCCCGACGGCCTGCCGGCACGGGCGGGGTGCTGAACACGCCGGTGGGGGCGGGGCGTCGTAGCGGTGCCGGGGCGACGGGATCAGGTGTCCCGTCGTCTGAGGGCCACCCCCGCGCCGGCCAGCGCGAGCAGTGCGTACAGACAGAACACCGCGAACCCCGTCCAGGGCGCCAGAGTGTGGGGCTGTTGCTGCACATGGACGAGGCCCTGGCCGGCCGTGCTCGGCAGATACGGGTTGACGGTGTCGAGCCATGACGAGGGGAGAGCCTGGGCGAGCAACGGCAGCACCAGCAGCACACCGAACAGGGTGGCGATACCGCCCGCCGTGCTGCGGATCAGCGCGCCCAGGGCCACGCCGATCACACCCACGACGGTCAGATACAGACCCGCGCCGAGGACCGCGCGCAGCACGCCGGGGGAGCTCAGCGAGGTTCCCCGGTGCGCGCCGGACAGTGCGAACTGCCCCAGCAGGAAGGCCCCCAGGGCCGCTGTCGTCATCGCCCCCCAGGCGACTGCCGCGTACACCAGGGCCTTGGCCCACAGCACCGGAAGGCGGCGCGGCACCGCGGACAGCGAGGCCCGGATCATGCCGGTCGCGTACTCGCCGCTGACCACCAGCACACCCAGGACGCCCACGGCCAACTGGGCCAGGAAGAAGCCGCGCAGACTGACCAGCGTCGGATCGAAGGCGAGCCTCTCCTCGGGCGGCAGACGGTCCCAGCGCACGGCGGTGAAGTAGCTGAACAGAAAGCCCAGGCCCGTCATCGCGACGACGGCTGCGAGCAGCGTGAACAGCGTGGAGCGCAGCGACCGCAGCTTGATCCACTCGGAGCGGATCACCCGCAGCTGGGTGACGTGGCCCCGCCCCGCCTCGGGAATCGCCGTGGCCGTCGTCATGCCGCACGCCTTTCCCCGGCCGCGCCGACGAGTTGCGCCGCCGGTGCCTGGTACTCCACGGCATCCCGGGTCAGTTCCATGAACGCCTCCTCCAACGAAGCCCGCTGTGGGGTCAGTTCGGCCAGTGCGACGCCGTTGTCGGCCGCGATCCGCCCGATCCGCTCGCTGGCGAGGCCCGTCACCTGGAGCACGCCCGGCTCCTGTGACGCGACGGACACGTCCGGACCGGCGAGCAGGGTGCCCAGTCGTCCCGCCTCGTCCGTGCGCACCCGCACCACGTCCCCGGCGGCCCGGGCGACGAACTCCGCGACCGATGTGTCCGCGATCAGCCGCCCCCGCCCGATCACGATCAGATGCTCGGCCGTCAGCGCCATCTCCGACATCAGATGCGAGGACACCAGGACCGTACGTCCCTCGGCGGCCAGCTTCTTCAGCAGAGTGCGGATCCAGACGATGCCCTCGGGGTCGAGGCCGTTGACCGGCTCGTCGAGCAGTACCGTCGCCGGGTCGCCGAGCAGCGCACCGGCGATGCCCAGCCGCTGCCCCATGCCCAGTGAGAAGCCGCCGACCCGTTTCCGCGCCACCTCGCGCAGTCCGACCAGGTCGATCACCTCGTTCACCCGGCGCCGGGTGATGCCGGTGGTCGCGGCGAGCGCGAGCAGATGGTGATAGGCGCTGCGCCCGGTGTGCACGGAGCGCGCCTCCAGCATCGCTCCCACCTCGTGCAGCGGCGCCCGGTGTGCGGCGTAGCGCCTGCCGTTGACGAGGGCCCGGCCCGAGGTGGGTGCGTCCAGCCCGAGGAGCATCCGCATCGTGGTGGACTTGCCGGCCCCGTTGGGCCCGAGGAAACCGGTCACGACGCCGGGGCGCACGGTGAAACTCAGGCCGTCGACGGCGGTTCGCTCTCCGTACCGCTTGGTGAGGGAGTGGGCCTCGATCATGTCGTGTCCTCGGTCATGCTCTCCACCCTGGTACGCGCTCGGCCGCCTGTCGCGCGGGACTGCTCCGCCCGGAGGCGACTCGGCCCCTCCGCGCGACGACGCTCGTCGACCGCTCGTCGACCAGCCCTCACCCGGCCCGACCGCCGATGTCCGCCGTGTCGCAAGGGTTCCGCGGTGTCGTTCTGGTGCTGTTTGTTGTTCTGTGCATGCCAAACAGGCAAGCCCCCACCGTCGCCACCCCCAGGAGGACGCAGTGAGAGTGGAGAAGGGCTCCCGTATCCGCAGGCTGTCGCTGGTCGTCGGCACCGCCGTCGCGCTGGTCGTCGCCTTCCCCGGCATCGCTCTGGCCGACCCGCCCCGGGCCCTGCCCGCCCATGCCGACGATCTGGAGCAGACCTTCCAGCCGGCCTACGACTACGACACGGACGGCTGCTACCCGACGCCCGCCATCGGCCCCGACGGAACCCTCAACGGGGGTCTGAAGCCGACCGGGGCGCTCAACGGCAGCTGCCACGACGCCTCGGACCTCGACAACACCAACGGCTACAGCCGTTACAAGTGCAACAACGGCTGGTGCGCCATCCTGTACGCCCTCTACTTCGAGAAGGACCAGGCGCTGCCCGGCAGCAGTATCGGCGGCCACCGCCACGACTGGGAGCATGTGGTGGTGTGGGTGCAGAACGGCCAGGCCCAGTACGTCTCCACGTCAGCCCACGGTGACTTCGACATCTACAGCCGGGACCGGATCCGCTGGGACGGCACACACCCCAAGGCCGTGTATCACAAGGACGGTGTCGGCACCCACTGTTTCCGCCCCGCGAACAGCAACGACGAGCCGCCGGAGAACCACCGCCACACCTGGCAGTTCCCCGCGCTCGTGGGCTGGAACGGCTACCCCGCGGGGATACGCGACAGGCTGAGCCAGGCCGACTTCGGCAGCGCCCACTTCGGTCTGCGGGACGACAGTTTCGCCTCCCATCTGGCGAAGGCCGAGCCCTCCGGGATCCCGTTCGACCCGAACGCCTGACGGAACCGTCCGGCGTCCGTGGGGGACGGGCGCCGGCCGGCGTTCTCAAGGGTCAAACAGTGGTCCGGACCAAGTACTTGACACTCCCTTAGTTCACTTCTTAAATCGCGGTCTGAAGTAACTCTCACCTCACCCCCCACGTGAAGAAAGGGAGAGTCATGCGCGCTTCTACCACCGTTCGCGCCGCTTTGGCCGTGTCCCTGCTGGCCCTGTCCGCCACCGCGCTGTCCGCGTCCCCCGCTGCCGCCGCCACCGGAGCCGTCACCGGTCTCGCGGGCAAGTGTCTCGACGTCGCCGGGGCCAACTCGGCCGACGGAACGCCCGTCCAGCTCTACGACTGCAACGGCACCGCGGCCCAGCAGTGGACTGTCGGCACCGACGGAACCCTTCGCGCCCTCGGCAAGTGCCTGGACGTGACCGGTAATTCGACCGCCGACGGCGCCCGCGCCCAGCTGTGGTCGTGCACCGGCGGAGCGAACCAGAAGTGGACCGTCACCGCAGCCCACGACATCGTCAACCCGCAGGCGAACAAGTGCCTGGACGTCACGGGCAACAACTCCGCCAACGGCACCCCCACCCAGATCTGGAGCTGTACGGGCGGCGCCAACCAGAAGTGGACGGCCCCCGCGGCCGGAGGCACCACCCCCGCCGCGCCGATGGCCGTGGCCCCGTACCTCTACAACGGCTGGGGGAGCCCGCCGAGCCCGACCACGATCACCAACGCCACCGGCGTCAAGTGGTTCACGCTGGCCTTCGTCCTCAGCAACGGGTACTGCAATCCCCAGTGGGACGGCAGCCGCCCGCTGACCGGCGGAGTCGACCAGCAGACGGTCACCACGGTCCGGGCGAACGGCGGCGACGTGATCCCGTCCTTCGGCGGATACAGCGGCAACAAGCTGGAGAGTTCCTGCTCCAGCGCGGGCGAACTCGCGGCCGCCTACCAGAAGGTGGTCAACGCCTACGGGCTGAAGGCGATCGACATCGACATCGAGGCCGACGCCTACAGCAACCCGACCGTCCAGCAGCGCACGGTCGACGCCCTGAAGACCGTGAAGGCGAACAACCCCGGCCTGAAGGTGTACGTCACCATCGGCAGCGACCAGAGCGGCCCCGACACCAGCCTGATCAACCGGGCCGCGGGGTCGGGCCTCACGGTGGACAGCTGGACCATCATGCCGTTCGACTTCGGCGGCGCCGGCCAGAACATGGGAACGCTCACCCTGCGCGCGGCCGAGGGCCTGAAGTCGGCGCTGAAGAACGCCTACGGCTACAGCGACGACCAGGCCTACCGCGACATGGGCATCTCCTCGATGAACGGCGTCACCGACCAGAACGAGACCGTCACCGTCGCCGACTTCCGCACCATCCTCGGCTACGCCCAGCAGCACCATCTGGCGCGCCTCACCTTCTGGTCCGCCAACCGCGACCGCCCGTGCACCGGCGGCCCGGCCGACAGCTGCTCCGGCGTGAGCCAGCAGGACTGGGACTACACCCGCGTCCTCGCCGCCTACACCGGCTGACCGAGGCCGTCCCACCCCCCACCCCGTCATGGCCGGCCACCGGCCGGCCCAGGAGGAACCGTGCTTCGCTCCCTCACCCATCCCCTGGCGGGCCGCCGCCGGCGCGCCCGCCACCGTACGGCGGGCGTCCTGGCGCTGGTTACCGCCGCCTCGGCACTGAGCCTCGGCTCCACGGCCGCCCCCGCCTCCGCCGCCCCGGCCGGCCTGCCCGACGGCTATGCGACGGTCGTGAACAGCGGCAGCGGCAAGTGTCTCGACGCCCGCGCCGCGGCCACCGCCAACGGCACCGTCGTCCAGCAGTACAGCTGCAACAACTCAACGGCCCAGCAGTGGAGTTTCACCGCCACCGGTGACGGCTACGTCCGCATCAACAACCGCAACGACCCGGTGCAGGTCGTGGACGTGACCGATGTGTCCACCGCGGACAGCGCGCCCGTCCAGCTCTGGACGTACGCCGGCGGCGACAACCAGCAATGGCAGCCGGTCGACGAGGGCGGCGGTGCCTACCACTTCGTCAACCGGCACAGCGGCAAGTGCCTCGACGTCCCGGCCGCCTCGACCGCGGACAGCGTCCAACTCGCCCAGTACACCTGCAACGGCACCGCCGCCCAGCGCTTCCAGGTGGCGCCCGTCTCCTCCGCTCCCGGGGACATGGACCTCGGCCCGAACGTGGTCGTCTTCGACCCGTCCATGTCCTCGTCCACGATCCAGAGCCGGCTCGACTCCATATTCCAGCAGCAGGAGACCAACCAGTTCGGCTCCCAGCGCTACGCCGTGCTCTTCAAGCCCGGCACCTACAGCAACGACGTCAACGTCGGCTTCTACACCCAGGTCCTCGGGCTCGGTCTGTCACCCGACGCGGTCTCCATCAACGGTGCCGTGCACGCGGAGGCCGACTGGTTCCAGGGCAACGCCACCCAGAACTTCTGGCGCGGCGCCGAGAACCTCTCGGTCAACCCGACCGGCGGCACCGACCGCTGGGCGGTGTCCCAGGCCGCCCCGTACCGGCGCATGCATCTGCGCGGCAACCTGGCGCTGGACGACGGCGGTTGGTCGAGCGGCGGCTACATGGCCGACAGCAAGATCGACGGGCAGGTGCGCTCCGGCACCCAGCAGCAGTGGCTGACCCGCAACTCCCAGCTCGGCAGCTGGACCGGGTCCAACTGGAACATGGTCTTCGTCGGCAGCCAGGGAGTTCCGTCGACGAGCTTCCCCAACCCCCCGTACACCACGGTCGACCGCAGCCCGGTCACCCGGGAGAAGCCGTTCCTCTACGTCGACGACGCGGGCGCCTACCGGGTGTTCGTGCCGGGCGTGCGCACCGACTCGACGGCCACCAGCTGGGCCTCCGGGACCGACGCGGGCAGCTCGCTGTCCCTCGACCAGTTCTACGTCGTCAAACCCGGCGCGACCGCCGCGCAGATGAACGCGGCGCTGGCGGCGGGCAAGAACCTCCTGGTAACCCCCGGTGTCTACCATCTCGACCAGACGCTGAAGGTGACCCGTCCCGACACCGTGGTGCTCGGTCTGGGCCTTGCCACCTTCGTCCCCGACAACGGCATCACCGCCATGACCGTCGCGGACGTGGACGGTGCCAACGTCGCGGGCCTGCTGTTCGACGCCGGAACCACCAACTCGCCGACCCTGATGGAGGTCGGGCCGTCCGGTTCCTCGGCGTCCCACACCACCGACCCGACGTCCCTGCATGACGTCTACTTCCGGGTCGGCGGCGCCGGAGTCGGCAAGGCCACCACGAGCCTGGTGGTCAACAGCCGCAACGTCATCGGCGACCACATGTGGATCTGGCGCGCCGACCACGGCAGCGGGGTGGGCTGGACGCAGAACACGGCGGACACGGGCCTGATCGTCAACGGCGACGACGTGACGATGTACGGCCTCTTCGTGGAGCACTTCCAGAAGTACCAGACGGTCTGGAACGGCAACGGCGGCCGCACGTACTTCTACCAGAACGAGATGCCGTACGACCCGCCGAACCAGGCGGCCTGGATGAACGGCTCGACCCAGGGCTACGCGTCCTACAAGGTGGCGGACTCGGTCACCAGCCACCAGGCGTACGGGCTCGGCAGCTACTGCTACTTCAGCGCCAACCCGGGCGTCACGGCGGAGCACGCCTTCGAGGTGCCGAACACGTCGGGGGTGCAGTTCCATGACATGGTGACCGTCTCGCTGGGCGGCACCGGAACGATCCGGCACGTCATCAACGACCGTGGCGGACCGTCCAACGCGTCCACGAATGTGGCGAACCTGGTCTCCTACCCCTGACCGGTCCGCACCGGGACCGCCGGCCGGGACGTTCCGGCCGGCGGTCACGCCGTCCCGCTCTTGCGGGGCGGCGTCGTGCGCTCAGGCTCCGCTCTCGCGAAGCATGTCCTCCCGCTCCACGAGCTTCACGCGCTCACGGCCCTGCGGGGCGCCGAGCGCCTTCTCCGCGGCGTCCAGGCGGTACCAGCCCTCCCAGGTGGTGAAGCGGATGTTCCGCTCGGTCAGGAACGCCTCCACCGCCTCGGGCGCCGGGGAAGCCGGCGTGTGCAGGCGCCTGTTGGCATGGTCGTCCAGCAGATTGGCCACCGTCTCGTTGGCGTCGCCCTTGGTGTGACCGATCAGGCCCACCGGACCGCGCCGGATCCAGCCGGTGACATAGGTGGACTGCAGGTGCTCGCCGCTCTCCTCCACGACGCGCCCGCCCTGGTCCGGCACGGTGCCCGACGCGAGGTCCCAGGGCAGCTTGGGCAGCGGGTCGGACAGATACCCGACCGCACGGTAGACCGCGCTCACGTCCCAGTCCCGGAACGCGCCCGTGCCCTTGACGTTGCCGGTGCCGTCCAGGGCCGTGCGCTCGGTGCGCAGACCGACGACCTTGCCGTCCTCGCCGAGGATCTCGGTGGGCGACTCGAAGAGGTGCAGGAACAACTTGTGCGGCCGGTCGCCGACGTCCCGGATCGCCCAGTTCTCCAGCGTCTTGGCGACCATGTCGGCCTGCTTGTTGCCGCGCCGCGTCGCGATCGACCCCTCGTCGTAGTCGATGTCCTCGGGGTCCACGATGACCTCGATGCTGGGGGAGTGGTCCAGCTCCCGCAGCTCCATCGGGCTGAACTTCGCCTGCGCCGGGCCGCGGCGGCCGAAGACATGGATCTCCAGGGCCCTGTTGGCCTTGAGGCCGTCGTAGACGTTCGGCGGGATCTCGGTGGGCAGCAGTTCGTCCGCGGTCTTGGCCAGGATGCGGGCCACGTCGAGCGCGACGTTGCCCACGCCGAGGACGGCGACCTTCTCGGCCGCGAGGGGCCAGGTCCGCGGCACGTCCGGATGTCCGTCGTACCAGGAGACGAAGTCGGCCGCGCCGTAGGAGCCCGCGAGGCCGATGCCGGGTATGTCGAGGTCCCGGTCGGCCGTCGCGCCCGTCGAGAAGATCACGGCGTCGTAGAACGTGCGCAGGTCGTCCAGGCTGATGTCGGTGGGGTAGTCGACGTTGCCGAACAGACGGACCTGCGGTTTGTCGAGCACCTGGTGCAGGGCGGTGATGATGCCCTTGATCCGCGGGTGGTCCGGGGCGACGCCGTAGCGGATGAGGCCGAACGGGGCCGGCATCCGCTCGAAGATGTCGATGGACACGCCGGGCTCGGCGGCCACCTCGGACTTGAGCAGGGCGTCGGCGGCGTAGATCCCGGCGGGGCCGGCTCCGACGATGGCTACCCGCAGGGGGCGCGGCATGATCAGGTTCCCTTCGAGCGGTGACAGACGGCTCGTCGGAAACCTTAAACTAAGGCAAACCTTACTTGGTACGCGGGTTGCCTCTATGACGTCATAAGTATGCCTTATGGCTCGCCTCGGGGCTCCGGGGTGAGGAGAAGCATCGTGGCGTCGTCGCGGACGGAGCCGCAGAAGCGCAAGAGATCTTCCCACACCTGCCGGGTCGTCGCGGTGGGCTCGTCGTCGGCGAACCGGGGGAGCCGGTCGACCAGAGGATAGAACGTCCCGGTCGCGTCCCGTGCCTCCCAGATGCCGTCCGAGGCCAGGAACAGCCGGTCCCCGCCTTCCAGCTTCCGGACGACCTCGTCGTACGTGCCCCCTTCGCTCAGCCCGATCCCGAGCGGTGTACCGGACGGCACCTCCAGCTCGGTTGCCTTGCCGTCGTGGAGCAGTACGGGCGCCGGACTGCCGCAGGCGATGATCCGTACCGTCCGGGCGTCGGGGGAGAACTCCAGCAGCACCGCCGTCGCGAACAGCTCCGCGAGCCGGGCGTCTCCCGAGTCCACGAGCAGCCTGCGGTCGAGGCGGGAGGCGACCGAGGGCAGATCGGGCTGGTCGAGCACCGCTTCCCGGAATGCCCCGAGCAGCGAGGCGACGGTCGAGACCGCCGACAGCCCGTGCCCCTGCACATCGCCCATGACCGCCCGTACCCCGGTGGGGCCCTCGCGCACATCGAAGAAGTCGCCGCCGACGAGCGTCCCGCGCTGGGCCGCGCGGTACAGACCGGCGCAGTGGACCAGCCCCACCTGCTCGCGCAGCGGCGGAACCAGCGCGTTCTGGGCCGCCTCCGCGACCGTGCGTTCGACGTTGAGCTGGGCGTCGCGATGGCTGCGCACATACGACACGAACACGCTCAGCACGGCAACGAAGCTGATCGTGAGCAGGTCCGTGCTGCCCGGCCGGTCCAGGTGGAAGACGCGGGTGTGCTGCAGTCCTACGACGAGAAGGCCGAGCCCGGCGGTGGCCGCGGGCCCGTAGGACAGGACGGCCAGGGGCGGGATGGCTCCCAGAAGGAATCCGATGTCCAGCGGCGAGGGTGCGACCAGGCTCACGATGCCCACGATGATCAGCAGGACCACGGGCAGCACCTTCACCCACCAAGGGGGTGGCGCGCCGCTCAGCCAGCCTCTGCGGTCCCTCTTGCGGTGGATCCGCTCGACAATCGGGCCTCTCACATCCCCTACGCTGCTACGCGAAACCGCCTGCCGCAATGCCGACGGCCGCCGCGTGATCGGTCCGAACTCGCAGGTGGAACGGTCGGAACAGCCGCAGGGACGTCCCTTCGGACACACTCCGCCACCGGTGATCGACGAACGGTCGCCCGCGAGCCCGGTTGAGGTCCGTCGACGGCGCCGGGGGCGAACCGAGCACGCCCGCCCCCGGGTCACGTCACGCGGGTGGCCTCACGCGGGCCGCATCACGCTGTGGATCGCCGCCTCACCGGCGTAGAGGACCGCCTCCTCGCGGATGAAGGCGCCCGGGCCCGGAGCGTGGATCATCATGCCGTTGCCGGTGCTCAGGCCGACATGGCCGGCGTCCGGATTGAAGAACACGAGGTCGCCGGGCTGGATGTCGATGAGGGGAACCACCGTGCCGACCACCGACTGGTCGCGGGCCGCACGCGGGAGAGTCACCCCGGCAGCCCTCCAGGCGGCCTGTGTGAGACCGGCGGCGTCGTACGACTCGGGTCCGGCCGCGCCCCAGAGGCAGGGCCTGCCGATCTGCGCACGGGCGAAGGCGACCGCCTTCGCGTACTTCGTGTCGTACCCCGGCTCCTGCGCCCCGCCGATCCCCAAGGGGAGTCCGGCGCCCGATACGACCTCGGCGCCGGGCAGCGGTTCGGCGGCGGGGAACGGTTCGGCGGTGGGGAACGGCTGCGGGGTGGCGAGGAACGGTTCGGGGGTGGGCAGGAATGGTTCGGGGGCGGGGAGTTCGGGTGCGGCGGGCAGGGGGTCCATGGTCGGGAACGCCTGGGGGGCGGCGAGGAACGGTTCGGCCGCCGTGGGCAGTTGAGGGTACGTCAGTGGATCCGGGGTGAGGGGAGCCGCGGGGGCGGTGGCGTAGAGGCCCGCGTCGGGCGAGGCGGCCGGGAGGTCCATGCCGAGGGCGGACGGCTGCTGCCACTGCCAGGCCTCGTGGACCGCGAGGCCGTCCTGCCCCTCCGTCGAGCGCCAGGCGTCCATCGCGGGACTGGGCTCGACCGCCGGGGACGGCGTGCCCTGCCGCGCGGACCGCTGGGCCAGCAGGTCACGGGCCGCGGAGAGCCTCTGCCGGGTGTGCTCCTTGGCGGTCTGCGGGGCGGACGACTCGGGCTCGGCGGCCCCGGCGGGCGTGACCTGGGGCGTGTCCGGCAGCTTCGGCGGGGCAGCGGGCAACGCGGCCATGGGGCCGGCGGTCAGCTCCGCAACGGGGCCGGCGGTCAGCTCCGGGACGGGGCGCGCGGCCGGTTCCGCGACGGCGGCGGTCAGCTCGGCCACGGGACGCGCGGCCGGGCCGGCGGTGAGTTCGCGGTCGGGCCGATCGGCCAGGCCCAGCTCGCGGAGAAGGAGGACGAGGTCGCTCACCGGAATACTCGCCGGTTCCGAGGGCCGGGCCGAGGACGAGCTGTCCGGCATCCTGTCGCGCGGCAGTGCCGCCGGAACGGTCGGCCCCAGACTCAGACGCGCCGCCTCGAACCACTGCCGGGCCATGTCCTCGAGTGCCGGGTCGACGCGTCGGCGATCCTTGTCGAGTACCGGGTTGGCACGCCTCTGCGTCCCCGTCGCCACCGCGCGCGTCGCGTTGAAGGTTCCGCTGTCGGTCTCCGCCCGGTCGTACAGGCTGCGGATCCGCTGCTGGACCTCGTCGCGGCTCGGACCGTCGTCCTCGGTGAACCTGCGCATGCCATGGGGGCCGAAGCCTCCTGGGCCCGGGGTTCGCTCCGGCGCCATGGGGTCGTACTCCTTCCGTGCTCCGCCTACCGGGTTAGCTGACGGGTTCGGGCGGACGGATCCGGAAGGTGTGCCCTACGGCCCCTGCCTCGGCGAGCAGTTGAGCCGATTCACCCCGTGGTCGGTTGGGTCCCCGGTTCCGGTTGCGGTCGAGGTGCATCGGATTCGGCGGAGGCCGTGCAACCCGGCGAGGTTCGCCGGAGGGAGTCGCTTGGCCTAGCCGTCAACTTAGCCAACTTGTGTGCCTGGCGTGAAGATTGAAGCGCGAAATGTCCGATACCTAAGTGTGATTTTCGTCTGGGCGTTCCCATCGAGCTTCGCTTTTCACTGATCCGCTCCTCGACCGGTCGTCGCTTTCCGGGCGGAACGGAGCGCGAGGACGCTCGCGCGCCGCCCGGTGGCGCTGAGCGCCCCGGCCGGCAGGGCGCTTCGCTCGCGCCACCGGGTCCATCGGGGCCCGATTGCGCGCTCTCGCCTTATATTTCTGATATTCCGCTATTCGGCTGGTTAAGCATGATCAGTCCGGTGCTGCGGCACGATGACGTGGAGCGATCAGGAGGGTCATCCCCCATGCGACGCAGGCCCAAGGCGGACGACTCCGACGCCCGGGCGCGCATCGCCGAACGCCGGGCGCGTGCCGACTACACCGGCGGTGTCTACGGCTCCCTGCTCGCCGCCTCGGTGGTGGTCGGCGCCGGTACCCACGGCCCGTTGCCGCGGGGCGAAATGGTGCTGCTGCTGGTCAGCACCGGCGTGGTGTTCTGGATCGCGCATGTGCACGCCCAGCTGTTCGGCGCCCGCCTGGCGCAGTCGCGCCTGGACCGCGCGACCGTCCTGCATGTGTGCCGTGACGAGTGGCCGATCGTCAAGGCAGCCGTCCCGCCGGCCGCCGCGGTCGCCGTCAGCCCGCTGCTGGGCCTGGATCTGCGGGGCACGGTCTGGCTGTCGCTCTCCGTGGCAGTGGCGGGGCAGATGGGCTGGTCGGCCGCCGCCGCACGCCATGCCGGGGCCTCCTGGCGCCTGGTGGCCGTCTCTGCCGCGATCAACCTGGTGATCGGTCTGCTGATCATCGTGTTCAAGATCGCCGTGAAGGACTGACGGCGGAGCCGTTCACCTGCCCCAGGTGAGGTGCGGGGACGCACCGGGGCGGACCATCACGGGGAGAGGCGCACGTCACCCGCCCCAGGCCATCCGCGAGAGAGCAGCTCATGCGCTATGAGATCCGTGTCGACGGGCAGATGTCGGAGACGCTGGCCCAGGCCTTTCCGGAGCTGGAGCACGTCACCATGTCCGGCCAGACCCTCCTGTTCGGCCCCGTCCTCGACGATGCGCAGGTGTACGAGCTGCTGGCCCGCTGCCAGTCCCTCGGACTGCACGTCGTGGAGATGCGCCGACTGCCGGAGTGACGCAGACCGCGCCCGCTCACCCGTTCCGGGTGAGGCCCGCCGCCGGATGCCGTGGGCACGCTGAAGGCGCCAGGGGCCGCTGTCGGGGCACACGCCCATGGGCGGCTCTGCCCCCAAGGCCGGCTGGCTGGTCTTCGGCCTGGTGCCGCCCTCCCTCGGCGTCTTCTCGTACGTCGTCGTCCGCGGCAGGGACTCCGGGTCTCTCCGCCTCCTTCAGCACCTGAGGGTGCGGATCACCCGCCCTGCGGCTGGTTCTGCGGACGGTGACGGAAGCCGTCGGCGTGAATGATCCGCGGGTGCGGACGCCCGTGATGGACGCTCGGGGTCCGGCGCAGGGCGATGAGCGCGGCGTCGTCGTCCAGGCGCCCGCCGGTGTGGGAGAGCAGATCGCGACGGATGCGGTGCAGCAGCGTCTCGGGGCACTCCTCGGTCCACTGGGCCGCGCGGTCCGCGAGCGGATAGAAGCGGCCGGCGGCGTCCCGGGCCTCGATGACGCCGTCGGTGTAGAGCAGGAGGGTGTCGCCGGGCTCGAAGGAGAACACGTCCAGGTGGTAGTCCCCCGGGTGCGCCGAGCCGATCCCCATCGGGGGTGCCGGGTGCACGCTCGGGACGGTGACCACATGACCGGGGCTGAGCAGCAGCGGCGGAGGGTGCCCGCAACTGGTCATGCGGGTGATCGGGTCGCCGTCGGGGATCTCCATCAGCAGGGCGGTGGCGAAGCGTTCGCCCAGTTCCTCGGGCGGCTCGAAGTCGGCCAGATAGCGGGTCACGCTCTGCTCCAGGGTGGCGGCCAGATCCGGCAGCGACGACTGCCGATGGCCCGCCTCACGGAAGGCACCGAGCAACAGGGCGGCCTCGCCGATGGCCGAGAGGCCCTTGCCGCGTACGTCGCCGATCAGGACGCGCACCCTGCTGTCCGCGCGGGTGGCGGCGTACAGGTCGCCGCCGATCTGCGCCTCGTCCTCGGCCGCCAGGTACAGGCAGGCCACTCTCAGGGGACCGATGTGTTCCGGCAGCGGCCACAGCAGGACGTGCTGTGCCGCTTCGGCCACCGACCGGACCTGGGCCAGTTGTTCACGGTGCCGGTCCCTGATGGCGCAGTAGACCACGATCATCACCGACAGTACGAACAGGGTGAGGATCTGCACGATGTGGTTGGTGGTGCCCAGCCCGCCGTGCAGGACGGCGATGATGATCTGCGCTATCACGGCCAGTGCCCCGATGAGGCTGGACAGGCGGGGCCCGGCGAACGAAGACGTGAGGGCAGGCGCGATCACCAGTGCGGGGCCCAGATGGATGCTCTCGGGAGAGTGGATGTCCACCACCATGATCGCGACGATCAGCGCCAGGGGGAGCAGCAGGAGGGCATGGCTCGACTGCCACGACTCTCGTAGCCCCGCGACGGCCCTTTGCCGGAGACCCATGCCTACCACCCTGCCTCGCCATCGGTCGCACGGCCACCGGGTGAAGGCCGCGCCCGCCGACAGTCGGGGCGTCACCGCCGTAAACGGGTCCTCGCCGGGTACTCGGCGCGATGACCAGGATCCGAGCGGCGGGCCCCCGGCCGGTCGCGGTCGATCAGCCGAAGGAGGCGCAGATGAGCATGGTCAGGGAAACGGTGGAGGTCGAGGTCCCCCTCCGTACCGCCTACAACCAGTGGACCCAGTTCGAGGAGTTCCCGAATTTCATGGAGGGGGTCGAGGAGGTCAGGCAGCTCGACGACCGCCACACCCACTGGACCACCAAGATCGGCGGTATCCGCCGGGAGTTCGACACCGAGATCATCGACCAGCTTCCCGACGAGCGGATCACCTGGCGTACGACCAGCGGTGACACCCGGCAGAAGGGCTCGGTCCGCTTCCAGCGCGTGGACGACATGCACACCCGGGTGGAGCTCGTGATGGACGTCGAGCCCGCCGGGGCCGTGGAGCGGACCGCGGACACCCTGGGGGTCATCGACCGGCGCGTCAAGGGAGACCTGCGACGCTTCAAGCAGTTCATCGAAGAGCGCGGGAGTGAATCCGGAGCCTGGCGGGAACGGATCCGGCCCGGTGACTCCGGCAGCCCCGGTGCGATCGGCTGAGGCCGTGGCTCGGTGGCTCCGTGGCTCCGTGGCGCCTCGCCGTCTCCGGCGGCCGGGGCGCCGCGGTGCGTCACCGTCTCCGGGCGGCCGGGGCGCCGCGGTGTGCCGTGGGCGAGGGGGCGGACGTTCGCTCAGGGACGCAGATCGCCGAAGCTGATCCGCAGGTGGCGCGGTCCGCGCAGCACCGCGTTCTGCCGGTAGGGAGGTGGGTCTTCCACCAGGCGGGGGTTGTCGAGGCGGCGGGCCAGTTCGGCCAGGGCGATCTGCGCCTCCAGTCGCGCGAGCGGCGCGCCGAAGCAGCTGTGGATGCCGCTGCCGAAGCCCAGATGCTGGATGTCCCCGCGGTCGGGGTCGAACCGGTCGGGGTCCCTGAAGCGCTCGGGGTCCCGGTTGCCCGCGGCCAGCACCAGCCAGATCCGCGATCCCTTCGGGATGGTGATCCCGCGTATCTCGATGTCCGCGATGCAGGTCCGCTGCGGCACGAGCTGCACCGGTGGCTCGTAGCGCAGCAGTTCCTCCACGATGTTGACGGCCAGTTTGGGGTCCTCGCGCAACCTCTCGAGGTACTCCGGGTGCCGCAGCAGGGTGAGCATGCCGTTGGTGATCAGGTTGACGGTCGTCTCATGGCCCGCGATCAACAGCAGCACCGCGGTGCTGAGCACCTCCATCGTCGTCATGGTGCCGCCCGGGCCATGGCTCGTGACCAGTTCGGACAGCATGTCCCCGGTGGGTTCCTTGCTCCGCTGCTCGACCAGCTGGGCGAGGTACATGCCCAGCTCCATCCGTGCCTCCTGCGCCGCGCGCCCGCGCTCGGCGTCGTCCCTGCCGGTGTCCGGGTCAAGACTCGCCACGATCGGGTCGACCCAGGCACGAAAGCGCGGCTCGTCCTCGCGCGGCACGCCGAGCAGCCGGCAGATCACGGTCACCGGGAAGGGATACGCGAACTGATCGACCACATCGATCTCCCGGGCCTCTCCGAAGCCGTCGATCAGAGCGGAGACGATCTCGGCGAGTTCACCGCGCATCGATTCGATCTTGTAGGGGCTGTGCGGGGGGCCGAAGGGGCGGTTGGCGATCCGGCGCAGCCGGTCGTGCTCCGGCGGGTCCTGCCGGATGAAGCTCGGCGGCAGCCCCGTCTCCGACGCCCCGCCCGCTTCGTCGGCGCCCGCGGCGGCGAGGTTGGCGGCGTCGGAGCTGATCCTCGGGTCGTGCAGCAGGTTGAGGATGTCCCAGTAGGAGCTGACGAGGTACGGGCCGCCGTCCTCCTCGTGCAGCACCGGGGTCTTGTGGAGCTCCTTGTACAGCGGATACGGGTTCGCGCGATGGGCGTAGTCGGTGATCTGGCGCAGGAGCGAGTGGTGCGTCATGAGGGGTCCTCGGGGCGTGAGGTCGGGCCGGCTGTCGGTCAGTGGTGGGCCGGGGTGAAGACCAGCCGCCGATCGGTCGGCGAGTAACCGCTCAGGGTCACCGTCGGTCCGTGGCTCGGCAGGGACGGGTCGGGGAAGTCGGACGGGACCGGTCGCTGGCCCTCGGGACGGCGGTCCACCGTCGGGAACTCCACCGGGAAGGGCGCGGCCGTCTCGATCTGCCGCTGGTAGAAGTCCAGCCAGCGTGTGTTGTCGAAGCTCACGGCGGCGATGACCCGCCCCTGGTAGCCGTACGCCCCGACGAAGCGGCGTTCGGCCAGCGAGCCCTGCGTGATCATGATCTCGTCGCCCATGGAGGGGACGCCGACCGACTTGATGTTCACGCCGAACTGCGACGACCAGAAGGCGGGGACCCAGATGTGCGGGCGCCGGTCGGCGCTGGCGTTGATCATGTTGTGCGCGGCGACCTCCGCCTGGCTGACGGCGTTGCCCCAGTGTTCGAGAGACAGGAACTGATAGCCGAACAGCGGGTGCGGGGAGCGTGCCACATCGCCCGCGACATAGATGTCGTCGGTGACGATGCCCCGGAAGTCGAAGGCCCGGCACCCCGCGTCGCAGGCGATGCCCCGAGGGCCCGCGCCCAAGCCTGATCCGGCCAGCCACTCGGTGTTGCGGGTCGCGCCGAGCGACACCACCACCACGTCCGCCTCGACGATGTCGCCGTCGGAGAGATGCGCGGCCCGCACCCGGCCCGCCGGGTCGCCCTCCAGGGCGGCGACCATGATGCCGGTGCGCAGGTCGACGCCGTTCTCGCGGTGCAGTTCCGCCGCCACCGCGCCGATCACCCCGCCGAGCGCGCCCACCAGGGGCGCGCCCCCGCGCTCCGCCAGCGTGACCGCGATGCCCTGTTCCCGGCAGGCGGAGGCGATCTCCGACCCGGTGAAACCGGCGCCGATGACGAGCACACGGCGTGGCGAGGCCCTCAGCCGCCGTTCCAGCCCCACCGCGTCATCACGGGTCCGCAGCACGAAGACGCCGTCGAGTTGGGCTTCCGCCTCCTTGGGCCAGGGCCGGGCGCGTACGCCGGTCGCGATCAGCAGCCGGTCGTACTCCACCTCGTTCCCGTCCTCCAGCCGTACCCGTTTGGCCGACAGATCGAGGCCGGTCGCCGCGACCCCGAGGAGCCACTTGGCGTCGATGTCCCGGCGCCGGGGGAGCTCGGTGTACTGGGGGGAGGCCTTGCCCAGCAGGACCGCCTTCGACAGCGGCGGGCGGTCGTACGGCTCGTAGGGCTCGTCGCCGATCATGGTCAGCGAACCGGTGAAGCCCTCCTCGCGCAGTGTCTCGGCCGCCCGCAGGCCCGCGAGGGAGGCGCCCACGATCACGATCCGGCCCTCGCGCCGCAGCCATACCAGATGGTCGTCAGCAGTCATGGGAGGCCTCCTGACCGGCCCAGGCCGGCGGATCGGCCGCGTCGTCCAGTCCCTCGGCCGTGATCGCCTGCACGGGACAGGCGGCCACGGCGCGCGCCACCTTGTCCCGGTGCTCCTCCTCGGCCCGCGGGTTGTAGACCAGGGACTCCTCACCGTGCATGGCGAAGACGTCCGGCGCCAGGAACGCACACTGCGCATAGCCCTGGCACCTGTTGAGATCGACGACAAGCCTCATCACCACTCGCCCCTTCCGGCGGCCAGGTCCGCCGGGCGCCTCACGCTCCGCGGGCACCCCCCGGACGGCGGTCATCTCCCCACGCCAGCATGGGAGACCCCTGGGGGCCCGCGCTCGCGGGGCGGGCCGAAGGAGTGAGGACCGGCCCGAGGAGTGGCCGCAGTCCCCGCGTCCCCTCTCAGGCCGCCGCCGGGGTGCCGGGCCGGGAGCGGCCCCACGCCGTGAGGATGTGGACGCTGACCAGCAGCGCCCACGCCGGGAACACCAGCTCCGACCAGGGGACGGCGGTCGCGACGAACAGCAGCGTCAGGACGGTCAGAAAGCCCAGCAGGGCGAGCCAGCGGGGGAGCACTCCGATGCGGTACGCGATCGCCGACAGAGAGCAGGTGCAGACCGCCGCCATCCGCATCGCGTAGTCGATCAGCAACGTGTACGCGAAGTGGCGGCCGTAGGCCCAGGTGGGCCCTCCGGGGGCGCCGCGGGACGGGGACGTGGTGTCCAGCACGGCCGCCGCCGCCGCGGCGGCCTCGAACAGCGTGGCCACGAAGATCAGCCCGCTGCCGAGGAACACGGTGGCGAGGAACTTGTCCTCCGCCGCCCCGATATGGGTCCGCACGACGCCGACGAACCACAGGAAGAAGATCCCGGCGAACGGGACGAGCGCGAGCGCCGCCCGTACCGCGCTGAGCCGCGCGGAATCGGCCGACGCCTCAGGGACGGGTGCGTTGGCGCCCTCGGGGATGCCCAGCCGGATCAGCACGATGACCGCCGTGAGCAGGACCGCGAAGACGACCCCTGCCAGCCCGGCGGCGCGCGGGGTCTGCAGTACCTGCTGCTTCGGCTCCGTTGTCTCCATGGGTGCTCGCTTCCTCCGCGCCGGACCTTGCCACCAGCAAGCCGCCGGCCGGAGGGTGCCGCCACCGGAGGGCGGCCGAACGGCAGACCATGACCGGCTCCGCACGGCGGTCGGCCGCGGCGTGTCGGCCCGCGCCGTGTGCGAGTCCCGGGCGGACGGCGACCGCTCCCCTCCTTCGGAGGGCCCGACAGCGGAAGTCCCCGACCGAAAACCGGACTGACGGGTCGTCGGAAGTCAACGCCCCTTAATCATAAGGAAATTGACGCCTCGGCAAGTCATCTGCGTCCGGCGTGTCGTGTCCTGCCGTAGGGCGGCCCGCGGTGGGCGACGACGCCGCGACCTGGCGAAATGACGGGGCGTCAGAGACAGCACTGCTCCAATCGGATTCATCCTCATATAGTCGGTATGTCCTGTATGACACGGCTCGATCCGGTCTGTACTTTCAATCACGCATCGGTTCACAGCCGACGTGTCTGAGAACAGGAGAAGTGACATGGCAACGCGTTCCATCGCTGTTACCGCGGCCGTCGCGGCCGGCGCCGCCCTCGTGGCCACCGGCATCACGTACGCCTCCGCCGCCTCCGAGCCGGCCCAGGCCGCCGCCTTCGCTGCCCCCCAGGGGAACAGCGGAAACAACAACAATAACAACAACAACGACAACAACAACGACAACTCCAAGGGGCGCGAGGGCGGCGGCGGCGGGCACGAGGAGCACGAGCACCACCACAAGGGTGAGGGCCGCATCTTCGTCAACGAGCGGGAGTACTCCCCCCACGAGAGCAGCTGCATCACGGTCGTCAGCGGCCTCGGAGCGAACAGCCTCAACGTCCGTAACGACAGCAAGAAGTTCGTCGAGGTCTTCAACGGCGCGACGTGCGACAACGGCGCCCCCATCGCCACGGTCGGCCCGCACAGCTCCAGCAACGGCCTCTTCCCCCGCCATGTCCGTGGCGGTGTGAAGGTCAAGCACGGTGTGGTGGGCAGCATCCGGATCGTGCACCGGTTCGACGAGGGGCACGGCGACAACGGCGACAACGACGACAACGACGACAACGACTACGAGTACCACTACAGCTACAGCAACGGAAACGGCAACAACGGCGGCAAGTGACGTCGCACTCGCCTCGTGCACAGAACGAGAACCCCGGCCCGCCGGAATCGGGCCGGGGTTCCGGTCTGTGTGACCGTCGACGGCGCGTTACACCCTAGGGCGTCGGCAGGCCCCCGCACGGACGCATGGCTCTCATCTCGGCAAAGAGTGCGAAAGTCGCGTAAACCCCCCGAATGGGGGAATCTTGTACAGGGCAGAGGCATTACAGCACTCGTGGAGAGGAGACGACAGCGATGTCGTATCCGCATCACTCCAGTGAGATGGGCACGCACCCCGAGATAGCAGAGATGCGGGAACGGTTCGAGCGTGCGGCCTCCGGCAAAGCGGTCATCATCGAGGGCCTGATCATGCTGGCGGGCATCTACGCCGCCATATCGCCCTGGGTCATGCACTTTTCGGGGGCTGAGCCCAACCTCACTGTGAACAACCTGATTGTCGGCCTCACCATCGGCCTCATCGGAGTCGGTCTGGCCATGATTCCGGAACGGATGCTCCGCATGGCGTGGCTGGCCGTTCCGCTCGGTATCTGGCTGGTCATCTCGCCCTGGGTGGTCACCGCCGCCCACGGCGCACGGGCCGGCGTCCTCTGGAGCAACTGTGCGGTCGGCGCCGTGACGATCCTGCTGGGACTGGCCGCGATGGGCCTGACGATCGGCGTCGCCAACCGTACGCACCGGTGAGCCGGAAGGCATGAGCGCTGCGCGCCGTACCCCACATGCCCCCGGCAGGTCCGGTACGGCACCGGCGCGCTCAACCGGCGCCCGCACCGCAGAGTGCGAGCAACCGGGTGAGGACGTCGTCGCGGAAGAGCGTGCGCCCCCGGGCGATCCTGCGTTCCCGCTCGGGGCCGGCCGTGGTGAGTCGGCCCAGCGAGCCGAGCAGTCCGGCGCCGTCCGCGGCGAACTCCGACAGGCCGAGTTCGGCCATTCGTCGTACGCCGTCCGCGCCGTGTCCCGGCAACGGGCGGTAGCCCACCACCGGCAGTCCCGCGGCGAGGGCCTGGACGGCCGTCTGCCCGGCGGCGTTGTCCACCAGGGCGCCCGCCGCACGCAACAGGCCCGGCATGTCGGACACCCAGCCCAGCACGACGGTGCCCGGCACCCCGGCAAGCTCGTCACGGAGCCTTTCGTTCCGACCGCACAGCACCACCGGCAGGAAGCCGTGCCCGGCCAGCAGTGCGGAGGTGGAGGCCAGCTGCGAGCCGACTCCCCAGGCGCCCGCGGAGAGCAGGACGGGCGGGCGCCCCGGGGTGTGCCGGGCGAATCGTGCGGACCACTGGGCCGCCCCGGGGGCCGTGGCGAGGAACTCGGGGGCGACGACCGCGCCGGGCGCCTCGGCGGGTACGGAGATGTCCTGGCGCACCTCCCGCGCGGCCTCGTCCGTCAGGCAGAAGTACGTGTCGTTCCCCGGATGGAGCCATTGCCGGTGAACGGCGAAGTCGATCACCAGAACGGCGCTGGGCACCGTGAGCAGTCCCTTGGACCTGAGATGACCGGTGAGCTGTGCGGCGAGATGGAACACGGGAACCACCGCGTCCGCCCCGGTGCGGTCCGCCAGCTCCCGCAGACGGTGCCCGGCCAGGCGGGCCAACGGCACACCACTCGGCCGGCGGCCCCTCCCGCGGCGTAGAAATGTGCGGTACAGGGCCGCGTACGCCCAGGGATAGTGCCGTACGGACGACCGGTAGAAGCCCCGCAGCCCGGGACCCAGGCCGTACGGCAGCAGCCCCAAAACGTCCACGACCTGGGCGTGGTGGCCGTGCTGCACGGCTCGGCGCGCCAGTTCCGCGGCCACCGTGTCGTGTCCGGACCCCATGCTCGCGCTGACGATCAGCAGCCGTCTCGGCGCGCTCATGGACCGCGCCGCTCACCGGCCACCGGAGGAGCCGCGGCGACCGTTCGCGTCGCCTGCCGTCGCCGAGCAGGGAAAAATACAGCCATCAGTACCGATTGTCCCTTTTCATGGTCTTCCCCACACATCCATGCGTTCCGAGCTTCGGGGCGAGGCGGGCGGGTACCCGTCCCGCTCCGGCCGGAACCCGAGAGCAGTAGCCGTCCCGCCCGCCCGTCCGGTTTCGCCGTCGCAGCCGAGGTCAGCCGCCATGTCCCATGCTCCCTCCCGCGCACGATCCGTCCCCGGCCCGCCCGCGGCCACGCCGGGCCCGAGTGCACGCATGGGCCGTCGGGGGTCCGCAGGCCGGGCGGTCACCCGGGGCACGGCGCTCGTGACCGGCGCGTCCTCCGGGATCGGCGCCGCCGTGGTCGGCCGACTGGCCGCCGAGGGGGGCTGGAGCCTGGTCCTGAACGGCCGTGATGTGCCACGGCTCACGGGTGTCGCCGCCCAGGCGTCGGCCGCAGTCTTCCCCGCGGACCTCACCCGGCCCGGCGCCGACCGGCGGCTGGCCGAGTTCGCCCTCGAACGTGTCGGCCGGGTGGACCTGCTGGTGGCCGGTGCGGGCATCGGCTGGGCGGGTGATTTCACCACCATGCCCCCGTCCGCCATCGCCGAGGTGATCGAGGTCGACGCGCTCGCCACGATGCGCCTGATCCGGCATCTGCTCCCGCACATGGTGGACGCCGGATCCGGACGGATCGTGATCATCGGCTCTTTCGCGGGCACCGTCGGCGTCCGCGGCGAGGCCGTCTACTCCGCCGCCAAGGGAGCGCTCGCCACATTCGCCGACGCACTGCGCTACGAGGTGTGGGGCACCGGCGTGGGTATCAGCCTGGTGATCCCGGGGGTGGTGGACACCCCGTTCTTCGACCGCCGGGGCGTGCCCTACCGGCGCAGCAGGCCGAGGCCGGTGCCGGCCGAGCGTGTGGCAGACGCCGTCTGGCGTGCCACGGTCCGCGGCCGGGACGAGATCTACGTCCCCGGCTGGCTGCGTCTGCCCGCCCGGGTGCGCGGCGCGGCGCCGGGCTTGTACCGGCGGCTCGCGGCCAGGTTCGGGTGAGTGCCGGGTGAGCGTCCTCACCGTCGTCCTCGCGCTGTTCACCGCGCTCTCCAATGCCGCGGCGTCCGTGTTGCAGCGCCGGGCGGCGACGGACCAGGACGAAGGCGGCCGGGGGATCCGGCAGGCTGCCCGCTGGCTCGCCCAGGTGCTGCGTCGGCCGCACTGGCTGGCGGGCACCGGTCTGCTCGCGCTGTCCACCGTGTTGCAGGCCTCCGCGTTGGCCGTCGGCAGCCTCTCCGTCGTCCAGCCCCTGCTGGCCACCGAACTGCTGTTCACCCTGATGGTCGGAAGCGTGGTCTTCCATCGGCGCCCCGACCGCCGTACCTGGCTGGCGTTCGCGGCACTCGCCGCCGGGCTCGCGCTTTTCCTGGGGTCGGCGGCGCCCTCCGCCGGGCGGACCACGGCCGTGGCGGGCCGCTGGATGGTGACAGGAGCGGCGGTGCTGTGCGCCGTGGCGGTGCTCGTCGTGGCGGGCCTCCTGGTGACGGGATCGCCGCGTGCCGTGCTGCTCGGCCTGGCGTCGGCCGTGTCGTTCGCCGCCACCGCCGCGCTCATCAAGGAGGTCGTCGGGCAACTCGGGCACGGTGTCGATGTCGTGCTGACCCAGTGGCCGCTCTACGCGGGGATCGCCGCCGGAACGGTCGGCTTCCTGCTGCTGCAGAGCACGTTCCGAGCCGGCTCGCTGTCGGCCTCGCAGCCGGCGCTCACCCTGGGGGACGCGCTGACCAGCGTGGCTCTGGGGTGGGTGCTGTTCGAGGAGCGCATCGCCCTCGGCGTCCGGGTGCTGCCCGAAGCCGTCGGCGTGGCGCTCATCGGGGCGGGCAGCGTGGGCCTGGCGAGTGCCCTGGCCGCGGGCGGAGCCTGGGACACGGCGCCGGTACGACGCAACGGCTCGGGTCCCGGCGCCCAGGAGCCGACGCCGCAGCGGTCGTGAACGAGGCCCGCCGAGCCCAGTGACGTGGCGGCTACCAGAGTTCCTGGGGCGGGTCGCGGGCGCACCCGATGTGGGTTGCGGCCCGTGCCGCGCGGGCGTTACCTGGAAGTAGCCGGCGGTGAGACGAGAGCGCCCAGGGGCCACGGCACAGACCGCCGGCCCGCGCCTTTCTGTGTGCCCCGGTAGCGCCCCGACCGTCGCCGCCGTCATGTCGGCGTGCGACGCGGAGGTGACCCAGGTGAAAGCCGTCGTCTACGAGAAGCCATTCAATGTGACGGTGCGCGAGGTCGACGATCCACAGATCGAGCATCCGAACGATGTGATCGTGCGCGTCACGTCGACCGCGATCTGCGGCTCGGACCTGCATATGTACGAGGGGCGGACGGCCGCGGAGTCGGGCATCGTCTTCGGCCACGAGAACCTCGGCATAATCGAGGAGTTCGGCAGCGGTGTGGTGTCGCTGTCGCAGGGTGACCGTGTCGTGATGCCCTTCAACGTCGCCTGTGGATTCTGCAAGAACTGCCTGGCCGGCAAGACCGGTTTCTGTCTGACGGTGAATCCCGGCTTCGCCGGCGGGGCCTATGGATATGTGGCGATGGGCCCGTACAAGGGCGGCCAGGCGGAGCGGCTGCGGGTGCCCTTCGCCGACTTCAACTGCCTGAAGCTGCCGCCGGGACGCGAGTTCGAGAACGATTTCGTCCTGCTGGCCGACATCTTCCCGACCGGCTACCACGGCTGTGAACTCGCCCTGGTGTCCACCGGCGACAGCGTGGCCGTCTACGGTGCCGGGCCGGTGGGGCTGATGGCCGCCTACTCGGCCCTGCTGCGCGGTGCGGCGAAGGTGTTCTGCGTCGACCGGGTGCCCGAGAGGCTCGCCAAGGCGGAGGAGATCGGGGCCATCCCCATCGACTTCACCCAGGGCGACCCGGCCGAGCAGATCAAGGCGCAGACGAAGGGTGAGGGCACCGACAAGGGCGTGGACGCCGTCGGCTACCAGGCCCAGGCGCACGACGCGAGCCACGAGGAACCCGCCGTCGTCCTCAACGCGCTCGTCGAGACCGTACGACCGACCGGCCTGCTCGGTGTGCCGGGCCTGTATGTGCCTTCCGATCCGGGCGGACCGGACGACCACGCCAGGCACGGCCAACTGCTGGTCTCCATCGGCAAGATGTTCGAAAAGGGGCAGCAGATGGGCACCGGTCAGTGCAACGTCAAGCAGTACAACCGCCAGCTGCGTGACATGATCATCGCCGGTCGGGCCAAGCCCAGCTTCGTGGTCTCCCATGAGCTGCCGCTCGACCAGGCGCCGCAGGCGTACGAGAAGTTCGACAAGAGGGTCGAGGGCTACACCAAGGTGGTCCTGCACCCCGGCCACGCTCTCGCGGCATGACAACCCACGACACGCCCCGACCGGTGCCCTCGCCGGCCGGGGCGTGATCTGTGAGTCGGATGGTTCACCTGCTCGGTGCCCGACGAGGCCGCGCGCGAAAGCGGCTTTCCTCAGGGGGCCGTCACGGCCGTCGCGCACCGACGATGCCGTAACTGCGCTGTGCGGCATGCTTCTTTGTGCTCCCGTGCGCCCCCTTGGGCGGAGGAATTCGGGCGCCCGTACGGGTTGCACTGGGCAGGAAACGATTCAAGTGCCCTGTCCTTGGAACGTTTCACCGACTTCCATGTGCTGACTGAGGCAGGTGGTATTCCATGAGCGTTTCCATGCCCGCCCAAGAGCGAGACTGGAAGAGTGGAACTGCGCCAGGCATATTCCCCTTCGTGGGGCACGGCATCTCCCTGTTCCGCCGGCCCCTGGCCTTTCTGAATTCCCTGCCCGCGTACGGGGATGTGGTCGAGATACGCCTCGGCCCCCAGCGCGCCTGGCTGGCGTGCCACCCGGAGCTGGTCCACCGCGTCCTCATGGACGCCCGCACCTTCGACAAGGGAGGCCCGCAGTACGACAGGCTCCGGCCGCTGATGGGCAACAGCCTCGTCACCTCGGCCCATGCGGAGCACCGACGGCAGCGCAGGCTTCTCCAGCCCGCCTTCCACCCCTCCCGCATCGCGGACTACACGCAGATCATGGCGGAGGAGGCGGCAGCGGTCTGCCGTACGTGGCGACCGGGGGAGCGGGTCGATGTCAGCGCGGCGATGCTGGCCCTGACCACCCGGGTGACCAGCCGGGTCCTCTTCTCGGACTCGCTCGACGCGGCGACCGTCGCCGAGATGCGGGACTGTCTCGCCGCCCTGGTGAGGGGCCTGTTCATCCGGACCGTCGTACCCGTCGCCCCCCTGTTCCGTATACCGACACCCGCGAACCGCCGCTACCGGCGGGCGTTCGACCGCCTGCACGCCATCACCGACTCCGTCGTCGAGCAGCGCCGGCGGAGCAGTCCTCGCGACGACCTGCTGGGAACCCTGCTGTCGGCCGAGGAGGACCACGGGCCGGCGTCCTCGGTGACCGCGCAGGAGATACACGACCAGCTGATCACCCTGCTGCTCACCGGAGTCGAGAGCACGGCGATGTGTCTGGGCTCCCTCTTCGGGCTGCTGCCCGGGCATCCGGAGGCCGAGCGGCGGCTGCACTGCGAGATCGACGCGGTGCTCACCGGAGGGCGGCTGCCCGGGGGCGAGGACCTGCCACGCCTGGTCTACACCCGCTGCGTCGTCGCCGAGACCCTGCGGACGTATCCGCCCGGCTGGCTGTTCACCAGGATCACCACCCGGGACACGGAGTTGGGCGGAGTACGGATCCCGAAGGGGACCACCGTCCTGTACAGCCCCTACCTCCTGCACCATGATCCCGCGTCCTTCCCGGAACCGGACCGGTTCCTCCCGGACCGCTGGCTGCCGGGGCCCGGGTCGGGGTCGGGGTCGGCAGCCCGGCACGGCGCGATGCTCCCCTTCGCGGCGGGCAGCCGTAAGTGCATCGGTGACACGTTCGCCCTGGCGGAGGCCACGCTGGCCGTCGCGGCGATCGCCGCCCGCTGGCGCCTGCGGCCGTTACCCGGACGCGCCGAACAACCGCGCCCCGCGGCCACCCTCGGGCCCAGGGAACTCACGATGGTCCCCGAACCACGCCCCCACGCACCGGCCACCGAACCCCCGACGCACGGCACCACCGCCCGGGACCCGGGCCCCGCGCACTCGGCTCCCGCACCCTGAGGGGACCGGTCCCCGTCCCGCGTACCGCTCCCTCGGGACCGGAGCAAGGCTCCCCCGCAACCCGGACAGTGGTGCCGCACCGCTCACGGGGTTTCTCCAAAGAACCGGAAAGTACCGGAAAGAAGGTGAGAACGGTGACCACGGCGCACGAGGGCGGCCCGGCCGCGTCGCGCGGCCGGATACCGGCCGCGAGCCTGAAGGACCTGATCGAGGCCCAGCTCCACATGCCCTTTCCCTTTCTCAGCAATCCGTACGAGGAACAGGCCGCGGCGGGCGTGGACGACTGGTTACGCGCCTGCGGCCTGACCGACGACCCGTCGGTGGCGGCGATGATCGCCCACACCCGCCCCGCCCAACTGGCGTCCTACAACGGCCCCACGATGGACCCGGACATCCTCCGGATCACGGCCCATCAGATCGCCTATCAGTTCGTCTTCGACGACCGGGCGGAGGAGATCGGGCGAGGGCGGCCGAGCCGGCTGATGCCGATGCTCTGCGAGAGCGTCGGCATCCTGCGTGACGGTCGGCCGCCCAGCACTCCGCTCGGGGCGGCCCTGGCCGATCTACGGCGCCAGGTCATGGAGCGCTGCACCCCCGACCAGGCCGAGCGCTGGGCGTGGGCGGGTCGTGAGTATGTGCACGGCCTGTTGTACGAGGCGGTGGCCCAGGAGGACCCCGAAGGCCCCGGAATCGGGCTGTGCACCTCGATACGGTCGCTCATCGCGGGCGTCGAACCCTTCTATCCGCTGTGCGAGGCCGCGCTGCCCGGCGAGTTGACGCCACAGGAACTCGGTCACCCCGCCGTACGGCGCCTGCGCAGGCTGTCGGCCGACGCGGCCGTGTGGATACCCGACCTGTTCTCCGCGGTGAAGGAACAGCGCCTGGGCGGAGTGATCAACCTGGCCCTCGCCTACCGCCGGGAGCACCGCTGTTCGCTGGAGGAGGGCGTCATGCTGGCCGTGCGGCGCATCAACGGCACCATCAGGGAGTTCGAGCGGCTCTTCAAGGAGACCGAGCCGGAGTTGAGCGCCCTGGGCATCGGCTATGTGAACGGCATGGCCGGCTGGATTCGTGGCTGTTACTACTGGTCCCGCGGCGTGCCGCGCTATGCGGACACGGCCGCCGAGCCCGTCGGCTCCCTGGAATAGGATTTTCTGCTTCCGTGCCACATCCGGGGCACACGTCGACAACCGTCCCGCAGGAAACTCGATTAGCGTCCGTTACCCGAGGTACGGAAGATCAAAACACCGAAATGGGTGATTCACTCTTTCCGTAGGCGAGGATTCCCCAAAGCCTCTACTCGGCGTCCACCTGGGCGTACGCTCGTCGCTGTCGTCCGAAGCCGACGGCAGGAAGCGGCAGAGCACATGGTGGACGCAACCTCCTATCCGGTCATCGAGCGCCGGCCCCTGTTCGAGCGCCATCGGGAACTCCATGGCCTTGATTCCGCGTTCTCGGACCTCCGTGACGCCACCGACGGTGTGTCACGGGAGCGGCGGGGCGGGCTGCTCGCCTTCACCGGTCCGGCCGGACTGGGCAAGACGACACTCCTCACGGAGGCGCGCGTCCGCGCCGTGGCACGGGGGTGCACGGTGCTCTCGGGCCACGGCGGCGAGAACGAGCAGGGCGTGGCCTTCCGCCTGGTCCGTCGCCTGCTGCAACCCGCCCTGGCAGCCATGGAGGAGCCGGAACGCCACGAACTGCTGGGGAGTTGGTACGACATCGTCGCCGCGGCCCTCGGCATCGAGGCGCAGGACGCCGCGCATGTGCCGGATCCGACCGCGGTGCGCGACGGTCTCGACTGGGTCCTGACCCGTCTGGCGGTGCGCAAGGCGCCCCTCGTCCTGCTCCTGGACGACATGCACTGGGCCGACGAGGAGTCGTTGAGCTGGCTCGCCTCCTTCGCACCACGGGCGGAGGACCTGCCCCTGCTGATCGTCGTCGCCTACCGGCCCGACGAACTGCCGCCCGGAGCGGCCGTCTTCCGCTCCCTCGCCGAGCGGCAGGGAAACCGCCCCTATTCATTGGCGCCGCTGACCGCCGGCGGTGTGGCCCGTATCCTCCGGGACGAACTGGGGGAGCAGGCCGAGGACGCGTTCTGCGGCGAGTGCTGGACCATCACCGGCGGAAGCCCGTTCGAGACGGTGGAGCTGGCCGCCCGGCTCGGCGAGCGGCGGGTCAGGGGCACCCGGCGGGACGTGCCCGTGCTGCGGGAACTGGCCTCGGCGGTCAAGGGACCCGGTCTGGCCGAACGCCTCCAGCGCCTCGGCACCCCCACCGTCCGCTTCGCCTGGGCCGCCGCCGTCCTGGGAACGGCCATCCCGCAGGAACTCGCCGCCACCATCGCCGTGGTCGGCAGCGAGCAGGCCGATGAGGCGACCGAGAAGCTGCGCGCCGCCCGGATCCTGGCCGACCGTCAAGGCCCCGGCGGCGTACTGGAGTTCGCCCACCCCCTGGTCGCCACCGCCGTCTACCGGGCCATTCCCCCGGGCCTTCGGGTCGGACTGCACAACGCGGCCGCCGAGGCGATCCGCACCGCGGGACTCGGGGCCGCTGCCGCGGCCCGGCATCTGCTGGAGGTCCCGTGCGAGGGCAACTCCGAGGCGGTCGCGTGCCTGCGGGAGGCCGCCCGTGAGTCTCTGCGGGCGGGCGCTCCGGAGGCCGCCCGTCGCGTTCTGACCCGGGCCCTGCGGGAGCCGCCCGCCCAGGAGGAGCGGGCCGCCCTGCTCTACGAACTCGCCGGCTCCACCTTTCTGATCGAACCCACCGCCACGGTCGGCTATCTACGCGCGGCACTCGCGGAGCCCGTGATCGCCGACGAGCTGCGCGCCTCCATCGTCTACCGGCTGACCCAGGCGCTGGCCCACACCGACCGGGTGGCGGAGGCGGCGTCCGTGGCCGAGCGGGAGGCGCGACTGGCTCCCCATCCGCGTGTCCGGCTGCGGATGCTGGCCGACCACTTCCAGTGGAGCTCGTGCCGCGCCGACGAGCCCGACCCCGCGGCCCGTTCGCGCAGACTGGCCCGGCTGGCCGGACGGCTGACGGGCCGGGGACCGGAGGAGCGCTCCATCCTGGGCCTACGGGCCTGGGACGCCCTGTTGCGCGGGGAGTCGAGGGACACCGTGCTCAGGTATGCCCGGGAGGCCCTGCGCGGCGGACTGAGCTGGACCGACGAGAACCGGGGCTTCGAGGTGCCGGTCTCGGTCGCCCTGACGTTCATGTACTGCGACCAGCCGCGGCGGGCCGAAGAGCTGTTCACCCAGGGCATCGCCGAGTGCGAGGCGAAGGGCTGGCGCGGCTCGCACCTCGCCCTCGGCCAGACGCTCTTCGGCTACATCCGCCATCACCGAGGCTCGCTCGCCGAGGCGGAGGAACTGGTCCGGGAGGGGCTGCGTATCGCCGACCGGGTCGACGAGGGCGTGCCCGCCCAGTGGTTCGCGGTCGGCATCCTCATCCAGATCCTGCTGGCCCGCGGGCGGACCCCCGAGGCGCGTCGGCTCGCCGATGCGCACGGCTACGGCAAGGTGGTCCCGAACGCCGTCATCTACCCCGACCCCCGTACGGTGTACGCCGAACTGCTCCTCGCCGAGGGACGGCACGGCGAGGCGGCGGACCTGCTGCTCGACGTGGGGGAGTGGCTGGAGTCACGGGCCTGGCGCAATCCCGCGTGGTGCCCCTGGCGGCTGGACCTGGCCGCAGCGCTCGCCCCCGCCGCTCCCGAGCGGGCCGCCCGCCTCGCGGAGGAGGCCGTCGCACGGGCACGGGACTTCGGCGCGCCGTCCGCCATCGGCCAGGCGCTGCGCACCCAGGCCGAGGTCGCCGTCGGATCGGCGGCGCTGGAACCCTACGCGGAGGCCGTGGCCCACCTGGAGCGCTCACCCGCGGCGTACGAGCTGGCCCGCGCCCTGATCGGCCAGGGCGCCGCACTGTTCCGGAACGGACAGCCCCATGAGGCCGCCGACCGGCTCTACCGGGGCCTGGAAGGCGCCGTCCACTGCGGTGCCGAGGGCCTGGCGGCCCGGGCCAGGAAGGAACTCTCCACGGCCGGACTGCGGCCGCTGCCCCTGCGTTACGCGCAGACGGACACGCTCACGGCGCAGGAACGCAGAGCCGCCGAGATGACGGCCCGCAGCCACACGACGGCGGTGGTCGCCCAGGAGCTTCATCTGACCGAACAAGGCGTGCGGCAGCTGCTCTCCTCCGCCTACCGCAAGATCGGCACCGATGCCACCGGACTGGCCGCGGCCCTGGAGTCCTTTCCCCGTCCCCGGCCTTCCGGCGCCCGCGAGTGACCGGTGCGGTCGACCCGCAGGATTCCGGCCGGGAGTTGCGCGACCGCGGTGCAGCCGGGCCACCCGCCCCCGCCGACCGCGGGGCGGGCCCGGTACGCCGCGGTGGCAGAGGGCGCGGTGGCCGCCCTAGAGTGAGAGAACGTTTCTCCGTCAGGTCCCGCGCGCCGAGCGGCCAGGCGGCCACCGCACCCCGATGTGGGGTGCGGGGGTCCGGGCCCGGCGCCGATCTACGGCCGCGCCCCAGCGTCCCGCTCGCGGCCGCTGGGAAGAGGTGTGGCCCATGGCCGGACGCCCCCCGGGTCCCGTTCCCCAGCCGGTGCTGTCGCCGCTGACCACCGCAGCGATCTTCCTGGTGACGACGATCGACACAGGGGGCGAGCCGGTGGTGCGGGATGTACTGGCCGACCTCACCGGCATACAGCGGGCCGTCGGTTTCCGGGCCGAGCCCGACGGACGGCTGAGCTGTGTCCTGGGCATCGGCTCCGCGGCATGGGACCGTCTGTTCGCCGGACCGCGCCCGGCGGAGCTGCACCCCTTCCGGGAGCTGTCCGGGCCCGTCCACCGTGCCGTGTCGACGCCCGGTGACCTGCTGTTCCACATCCGTGCCGCGCGGCTCGACCTGTGCTTCGCGCTGGCCGCCGAGATCATGGAACGGCTGCGGGACGTCGTCACGGTGCGCGACGAGGTGCATGGGTTCAAGTACTTCGACGTGCGTGACCTGCTGGGTTTCGTCGACGGTACGGAGAACCCCACGGGCCCGGCGGCGCAGGCGGCCGTGCTGGTCGGGGACGAGGATCCCGCCTTCGCGGGCGGGAGTTATGTCATCGTTCAGAAGTACCTTCACGATCTGGATGCCTGGAACGCCCTTCCGGTGGAGGCGCAGGAGCTGGTCGTCGGCCGTCGGAAACTGTCCGACATCGAACTGGCCGACGAGGTCAAACCGGCCGACTCGCATGTCGCGCTGAACACGCTCGTCGATCCCGACGGCACGAAGCACGAGATCCTCCGCGACAACATGCCCTTCGGCACCGTCGGGAAGGGCGAGTTCGGCACGTACTTCATCGGGTACGCCCGTACCCCGACGGTGACGGAGAGGATGCTGGAGCGGATGTTCCTGGGCGCGCCGTCGGCGGCCCACGACCGCATCCTGGATTTCTCCACGGCGGTCACCGGATCGTTGTTCCACGTCCCCACCACCGACTTCCTGGACGACCTGCCCGATCCGCCCGGCGCGAGCGCGTCGTGCGAGACGGGCACGCCCCGCGAGGAGTCCGGCCCGCCGTCGTACCCGGCCCCGTACGAGGCCGGCTCGCCCCGGGACGAGGGTGACGGCGAGAGCGACACCGTGCCTTCCGTGCCGGCACGGGTCTCGGACGGGTCCCTCGGGATCGGCGACATGAAGGGCAGTTATGAACCGTAGTCCTGAAGGGCGGTTGGGCCGATGAACAACCTTCACCGCGAACTGGCGCCCGTCTCCGCCGAGGCGTGGGCCGATCTGGAGGAGGAGGCCGGCCGCACGTTCAGACGCCATGTGGCGGCCCGCCGGATCGTCGATGTCCCCGAGCCGGGCGGTTCCGAGCTGGCCGGTGTGGGCACCGGACACCTCCAGGCCGTCGACGGCCCCGCCGAGGGGGTCATCGCGCACACCCGACTCTTCCAGCCGCTCGTCGAGCTGCGGGTCCCGTTCACCGTGGACCGGCGGCAGGTCGACGACGTCGCACGCGGCGCCAAGGACGCCGACTGGCAACCGGTCAAGGACGCCGCCCGCCGGATCGCGTACGCGGAGGACCGGGCGGTGTTCGAGGGCTACGCGGCCGCGGGCATAGCCGGACTGCGCGACAGCTCCTCGAACCCGCGCCTGGTCCTGCCCGAGGGGGTACCCGAGTACCCCAACGCCGTCAGCCAGGCCGTGAGTGCGCTGCGGCTCGCGGGTGTGGGCGGCGCCTACACCCTGGTGCTGAGCGCGGCGGCGTACACCGCCGTCAGCGAGACCTCCGACTACGGTTATCCGGTCATCAACCACATGGCCCGGCTGCTGGACGGTGACATCGTGTGGGCGCCCGCCATCGACGGAGCCTTCCTGCTGTCCACGCGGGGCGGCGACTTCGAACTGCGCCTCGGCCAGGACCTGTCGATCGGCTACCTCTCGCACGACGAGAACAGCGTCCGGCTGTACTTCCAGGAGACGCTGACCTTCCTGGTGTACACGTCTGAGGCCGTGGTGGCCCTGGAGACCCCGGGGACGCGGCCCACGGCACTGTGAAGCCCCGCCACCCGCCTACGCCTGTCGCTCACCCCCGGCCGACCGGTGCAGGAACAGGGGCCGGGCCGCGGTGAGCGTGGCGGCCGCGACGAGCACGAACGGCAGCGCCCCGGCCCACGCGGGCGCCACCCGGCGCAACGCCATGGCGGCCGCCGCGCCGACGATGAGCGCTCCGAGCCGGGCGGGCACCCATCCGTCGGGGCGGGTCCGTCCGACGCCGCGCACGATGTAGGTCGCGAGCGTCCCGGTCAGATAGGTGGTGGGAGCGGCGGCCCGTCCCGCGGCCACCATCGCCGCGGCCTGCGCGCCCATGGCCATCGCGGCGCCGCACTGCAGGGCGTCGCGGGCCACCGCTCCGGGTGCGCCGCCCGAGGCCGCCCAGACCCCCGCTCCCACGGCGAGCAGCACGGCCTCGCCGGTCAGACAGAACATCACCCGTGCGGGCCAGTGCGTGGCGACCTCCTCCCGACCGTGGGTCACCCAGGCGACCAGCCCGGCGCCCGCGCCGAACCCCGCCAGGGCCAGCGCGGCGGAGGCGACTCCCGTACCACCGCCGTGGCCGATCGCCATCCCCAGCAGGGCGAGATTGCTCGTCATGACACCGGCGAAGACATGGTCGAGCGCGGTGAACGAGATGGCCTCCACCGCACCGGAGGCGGCCACCAGCACCACCACCGCGATGCACGTCGTGGGCCCCGGACCGCTGTCCGGCTCTTCGCGCTGTTCCATCACCGCTCCTCTCCACCGTAGTCACCGAGGGTAGGTGTACGTGATCCTCCGTGACGAGCGGCGAGGGCTCGCCCGGCACGGTCAGACCCTGCCCCAGCGGGCCAGCGCGAAGGAGAACAGCCCGAACAGGGCGAGCCCGGCGGCGACCAGCGCCAGCAGCCACGGCCCGAACGGCGTGCCGGCGAAGGAGCGCAGCGTGTCGTCCAGTCCCTTGGCGCGGTCGGGCCGGTAGTCCACCGCCGCACGCACCGCGAAGCCCCCCGCCGCGGCGAGGACCAGCCCCCGCGCGGCGCCACCCCCGACGCCGGTGAAGTCCACCAGCCGCCGGGCTCCCGGGGACATCTCGCCCAGCCTGAGCTCGGCGTGGAAGGCGCGCCGAACGGCCTGGACGCCGGCCCACACGCCCGCCACGATGATCCCGATCCCGGCTGCGCCGACGATCCACTGTCCGGCGGGCATCCCCAGCAGCCTGGCCGTGACATCGCGGGACTGCTGGTCGCTGGAGCGGCCCTGGTCGCCGTAGCCCGCGGCGAACGACAGCACGGAGTAGGCGACGCACCCGTAGAACACGCACCGGGCCAGGGCCGACAGCCGCTTCGTGGCCTTGCGGCCGTCCGGCCCGACCGCACCGAACAGCGACTCGGACAGCCGCCACAGCGCCATGCCGGCGAGCCCGGTGCCCAGGGCCCACAGGAGTACGGCGCCGAACGGCTCGTGCGCGATCTGGGCGACGGCACCGCTGCGGTCGGCCTGCTGTCGGCGGTCGCCGAAGGCGATCCGCAGCGCCAGAAGACCGATCAGCAGATAGATCACTCCGCAGGCGGTCAGTCCCGCCCGGGCGGCGCCCCGCAGCACCGGGCCCCGTGCCGCGCGCCGGGCCCGTGTCCGGCCGCCCTGGGTCATCGCGCTCGTGTTCATCTCGACCTCCCGGACAACCGGATGCCCCGGCCGGGGACGCCCATACGCCGAGCGCCGCCCTCGCCCAGGCGTCAGTACGTCCGTCGAGTCCGCCGGATCGGCCGGGAATGGAAGGGCGGGGGTTGCTGTTACAGAGCACGTAGCTGACATGCGCGAGTCAAGATCGCGGATGTGGGTGAAGGGAGAACCTCATGGCACGCAGCAGCGCGCGCCCGGTCGTCAAGCTGAAGTCGACGGCCGGTACCGGCGTCACCTATGTGACGCGCAAGAACCGCCAGCACCACCCCGACCGGCTGGTGCTCCGCAAGTACGACCCGGTGGCCAACCAGCACGTCCTCTTCCGCGAGGAGCGCTGACCCGAGTCCCGGTCGGCCCTGAGGGCACGGGACGCACACGAACGGCCACGAGAAAGGAAACTCCCATGAGGCCTGGCATCCACCCCGAACTGCGGCCGGTGGTCTTCCGTGACCGCGCCGCGAACGCCGCCTTCCTGACCCGCTCGACGGCACACTCGACCCGGACCGTCGAGTGGGAGGACGGCAACACCTACCCGGTGGTCGACGTGGAGATCTCGTCGGCGAGCCACCCGTTCTACACCGGCACCTCCCGGGTCGTGGACACCGCCGGCCGGGTGGAGCGCTTCGAGCGCCGCTACGGCCGCACGGCCGCGGCCCAGCGCTGACGGCCGGCCGGACGGCCTGCGAGAGGAGAAGACAGTCATGAAGGTACGCAAGTCCCTGCGCTCTTTGAAGTCCAAGCCCGGAGCCCAGGTGGTGCGCCGCCGGGGCGTGGTCTTCGTCGTCAACAAGAAGAACCCGCGCTTCAAGGCCCGCCAGGGCTGACGCCGCCTCACCGGACACACGCCCTGCCCCTCCCCGTGCCGCACGGAGAGGGGCCGGTCTGCCGTGTCCGGCCCTCGCTCGAGTGGGCCGTCCGGCGCGCAGCGCCCGGGCCTCCCGGATCGCCGTGAGCCGTCGTCCACGGGCGGCGGGCCCGGCACGGCGTCTCCGTGCCGCCGAATGTGCCACTTCTGGGCGCTCTTCGTGAGCCATGGGGCCGGGGTGCAGTGGTCGGCGGATACTGCGCGGTTACATGACCCGGAATGCGCACGAAGGCGTTTCCCGCCGGTCTTCCGCCGTGCCGGGCAGCCCTGATCAGGATGCGAGGGAGAAATGAGCGAAGCAGGCGGAGACAAGGAAGCCGGTACCGCCACGTATGACGTGATCGTGCTGGGCGCGGGCCCGGTCGGCCAGAACGTCACCGACCGCGCCCGCGCGGCCGGGCTCTCCGTGGCCGTGGTGGAGCGTGAACTCGTCGGCGGCGAGTGTTCCTACTGGGCGTGTGTCCCCAGCAAGGCTCTGCTGCGGCCGGTGCTCGCCCTGGCCGACGTCCACCGGGTGGACGGCGCCCGGCAGGCCGTGACCGGCCGGATCGACACCGAACGGGTCTTCGGTCGCCGCAACCACTACGTCGCCGACTGGGACGACAGCGGGCAGGCCGAGGCGGTCAAGTCCATGGGTGCCGACCTGTTCCGCGGGCAGGGCAGGATCGACGGCCCGCGCCGGGTCACGGTCACCAGCGACGACGGCGCGCGCCGGACCCTGACCGCACGGCATGCCGTGGCCGTCGCCACCGGCAGCCTGCCGTCCCTGCCGGATCTGCCGGGTATCCAGGAGGCCCGGCCCTGGACGAACCGGCAGGGCACCGACTCCAGCAGCGTGCCCGCCCGTCTCGCGATCGTCGGCGGTGGCGGGGTCGGCGTCGAGATGGCCACCCTCTGGCAGGGTCTCGGCTCCCAGGTCACCCTGCTCGCCCGCCGCGCCCTGCTGCCCCGGATGGAACCCATCGCGGGCGAGCTGCTGGAACGCGGGCTCACCGAGGCGGGGGTGGACGTGCGGATCGGCCGGCAGGTGACTGCGCTACGGCGCCCGCAACCGCAGGGGCCCGTCACGCTCACCCTCGACGACGGCGGCGAACTGGAGGTCGACGAGGTCCTGTTCGCCACCGGCCGGACGCCCGCCACCGACGACATCGGTCTCGACACGGTCGGGCTGACGCCCGGATCCTGGCTGGACGTGGACACGACCTGCCTGGTGCGCGAGGTCGACGGCGACTGGCTGTACGCCTGCGGGGACGTCAACCACCGTGCCTTGCTCACCCATCAGGGCAAGTACCAGGCCCGCACCGCCGGGGACGCCATCGCCGCCCGTGCCGCGGGTCGCCCGCTGGACGACGCGCCCTGGGGCGACCACGCCACCACCGCCGACCAGCATGCCGTGCCCCAGGTCTTCTTCACCGATCCCGAGGCGGCGGCGGTGGGCCTGACCGCCGAACAGGCGGCCGGGGCCGGTCACCGCGTCAGGACCGTCGACGTGCCCCTCAACGCCGCCCAGGGCGCCAACCTCTTCGCCGACGGCTACCGGGGCCACGCCCGACTCGTCGTCGACGAGGACCGGGACGTCCTGCTGGGAGTGACCTTCGTCGGGCCGGGAGTGAGCGAGCTGCTGCACTCGGCGACCGTCGCGGTCGCCGGTGAGGTGCCGCTGAAACGGCTGCGGCACGCGGTCGCCTGTTTCCCGACCGTCAGCGAGATCTGGCTCTTTCTTCTGGCCGCCTACCGGCGCGAACGGGGCTGAGCCGGACCGCCGGGGGCGCGCCCCACCGCGGTGCGCACCCGGAAGGAGGCCTCAGCGGACGACGTGCCGATGGGAGCGGCGGGACCAGCGGAAACCCGACAGCAACAGGGTCGCCGCGAAGACCACGACTCCGATGATCAGGAGGTAGAAGAGCCCCTTGAGGATCGCGCCGAGGAAACCGAGGACGACCGCTGCGAGGATCAGGAACAGGACAAACGCTAGGAACGCCATGAGGGAACACATCCTCCGGCCGGTGGTGCGGATGACGGGTCGCCGATGTTCTGCGGGCCGGTCGGTGACACGGCTGGTCAACGGCGTGCGAGGCGGCGTCCACGATCGGCGCCGGGCGCGTAGGCCTGGTCGTAGTGCTGGAAGATCTCCGCTTCGCGCTCGGCCGGCAGGATGTCGTCCAGGCCCATGGACGGCGCCTTCTTCACCAGCCCTCTGGAGTGCGCGACCTTGACGTAGCCCGGGCCCAGGGTCGCCTCGTCGAGGGGGACGAAGACGAGCCGCTGGCGGGTCGGCAGCCCGGTACGGATGGTGGCCATGGTCGGCGTGTCGGTGGTGGTGTCCACATAGACCGCCTCCAGGGCCCCGATCTTGCGCCCTTTGGCGTCCAGCACGTCACGGTCGCGCCATTCGCGGATGTCGGCTGAATGGATCATGCCTCGCTCCTTGCGGCCCGCGGCCTCCCACAGACACCCCGATCCGGGCGGAGCGGCTGTGCGAGAGCCGGCACTGTCTTCACTGTACGTCCCCGGAGCCTCGACCCGCAGCTACGGCAGGGGCCGCTCCGTCAGCGCAGTGCTTCGTACACGGAGGCCGTGGTCAGGCCGTAGGCGAGATGCGGCACCGCGTCCGACACCCAGGACGTCAGGGGCCAGGAGGCCGGATCGGTCACCTTCAGGGCGGTGGCCGGGAGGTCGCTGCCCGCCATGGCGGCCGCGCCGAGCAGCGGCCCGGACGTCCAGAGCGACGGTGGGCCGGCCCGGTACCGCCACAAGCCGTACGCGCCCCCGATCCCGAGGCCGATGACGTACCCGAGCAGGGCGCCGACGGCTTGATCACGACTGGACCTGGTTTCCCCGTCGCCCAGTGCGACACCGGTGCGCTCGGCGAGACGATCGGCCACCTCGGCGGGCACATCGCTGGACGGACGGCCGCGCGGCAGCATGTCGCCGTAGCCGACCAGGTCCAGTACGACGGTGCCGACCGCCCCCGCCAGCAGGCCTTTGGTCACGGGGTGCATACGCGACACCTCCTTGGTTCCGCTGTGGCTGTGCCGGACAGACCGTTCGGGTTCCGCCCACGGGGCCCGGCAAACGGAGCGGGCGTCGGGCCCGTCATGGGCATGCGGCGGCGGCACCCGTCACACGAGAGGAGGCCCGGCTCCCGCTGCGCGACGATGGTGGGGCGGGCCGCTCTCCCACGGTGGGCTTCACGGAAGCAGGGTCGGCCGATTCCGGCCTGTCGCTGGGGCCGCGACCGGGAGGTGGTGTCATGTCGATCAGCCGGCTGGGACTCGTGGTGCACGGGGGCCGTCCACAGGCGGTCGCCGGGGCGCAGACGGTACGGGAGTGGTGCGCGCAGCACGGGATCAAGTGCGTCGACATCGATGTGTGGCAGGACGGGGCGAGCCGCCGCCACGCCCGGGAGGAGGTGCGGGCGGCGGGCGGTCCGGACCTCATCGTGACCCTCGGCGGGGACGGTACGTTTCTGCGCGGCGCACGCATCGCCGCCAAGAACGACGCCCTGGTACTGGGCGTGGACGTGGGCAGGGTCGGCTTTTTGACCGAGACCCCGGTCACCCAGGTCGTGCAGGCACTGGAGGCGATCCAGGCCGGCAGGTCCGAGTGCGAGGAACGCATGATGCTGATGATGCGGTCCTCCAGACTGCTGGAGATTCCCGTCGGCATGGAGGAGACGCTGTGCTACGGGCGGGGCCCGGCGCTGCCGCCGCCCCAGCCGCAGCCGGAGCCCGACTCCGCGGAGGACGACGGCTGGGGGATCCCGCTGGACGTCAACGCGCTGAACGACGTCGTGGTGGAGAAACTGGCGCGGGACCGGCAGGTCAGCGTGGGGGTGTACTTCGCGGGGCGGCTGCTGGCGTCGTACTCGGCCGACGGTGTCATCCTCGCCACCCCGACCGGCTCGACCGCGTACAGCTTCGCCGCGGGGGGACCGGTGCTCTCGCCGCGGATGAAGGCCCTTGTCTTCACGCCCGTGGCCCCGCACATGGCGTTCAACCGCACGGTGATCGCCAATCTGGACGAGCCGATCGCCCTGCTGGTGCTGCCCCACTCCGGTCGGGCCGCGGTGAGCGTGGACGGGCAGTCGCGCGGCATCCTGGAGCCCGGCGACTGGATCGGGGTGGCCGCGGCGCCGCGCCCGCTGCGCCTGGTGAGGCTGGCCCCCGCCAACTTCTACGGGCGGCTCAGGGATCGGATGCGGCTCACCGACGCGCCCGCGGCGGCCGCCGACGGTCCGGCGGCGCCCGTGTTCCGGCCCACGGGCCCGCTGCCGGAGGACCTGAACGGCTTTCGCCTGCCTCCGGCACCGTGACCCGTTCCATGACGGAACGTCAGCCGTGGAAGGTGATGTAGCCGTTGCCGTCCCGGTCCGAGCCGGACTTGGTGTAGGAGTGGACGTCGGCGCGGCTGCTGGAGGGCTTGTACAGGTAGATGGTGTCCTTGTCGTTGTTCCACATGAAGTTGCAGTTCTGGCGGTAGACGACGTTCTTGGCGTCGGAGTCGGTGCCCTTGCCGCCGCGCAGCTTCACATAGTCGCCCGGCTCCAGGTAGTGGTTGGCGGGGAAGACGAAGCGGTTGCCGGCGGCGTCCTTGACCACGTAGCCCTTGAGGTTGACCGTCGTGCTGCGGGAGTAGTTCTTGATCGTCAGGTACTCGTCCCGCGTGTTGCCGGTGGAGCAGTTGTTGGAGTCCCGGCCGGGTGCGTCGTACTGAACACCCGTCAGTTTCAGGGCCGACGAGTACTCGGTGGCGTGCGCCGGAACGGCGGCGACGGCGACGAACGTCCCGGCGGCGGCAGCGGCCAGCGCAGCGCGTATGCGCATGAGGAATCCCCCCTCAGTGGTGCGAATGGAGCCCGAGGAGCTTATCCGATCGGTGAGGGTGGGGTGAGTGAAGAGTGAAGAAAATGTGAGGGTTGGCGGAGGGTGCGGGATCGGGGCTGGGAGATGACCGGGCCCCCGTTCCCGGCGCGGGGAGCGGGGGCCCGGTGTGCCGTGGTGGAGGTCAGCAGCCTCCGCAGTTGTAGTAGAGGACGTCCCAGTGGCTGCCCTCGTCGGCGTAGATGTTGCCGGAGCCCGACTGGTACTGGGGTGCGCCGTCGCTCCGCAGGCCGATGTAGGCGAAGGTGCCCTTGATGTAGTTGGTGACGCAGGAGTTCTTGCCGTAGTCGAGCTTGTAGCCGTTCCAGTGCGAGTACGTGCCGGAGGCGTGCCCGGTCTCGGTGCCCCCGGTGATGTTCAGCGCGCAGCCGGTGGCCCCCTTGAGGGTCTGCGCGCCCTGGGCCGTGGCGAGGTTGAGCTGCTCGAAGGACGTACAGGTCGGATTGTTGCGGTCGGAGCAGTTCCCGGAGGACGACCAGGTGATGCCGACCTGACGGAACATCGAGGTGGCCGTGGCATGGGAGATCTTGGTGACGGTGACGTCCTGGGCGGCGAGCGCGTCCCCGGCGCCGCCGAGTACGGCGAGCCCGGGCGTGAGAGTGAGTGCGAGGGCCGTGAGGGCGGAGCGCATCTTCATGCTGGGACCTTCCTGCGGTCGGGCCGTGTCCTGTGGGGCGGCTGTGCAGGTGGTGCACGGAGATGGTGCCCGAGGCCTACGCGCGTTCGCCAGAGGGCGGGTCGGGACAGGACGCGGCGGCGTCCGTCACGGATGACATCGCGGATGCTCCGTCCTGACCGCGCCCGGCTCGCGGGTGGCCCGTCAGGCGGTGCGTGTGAAGACGGGGAGGTAACCGCGCGACTGCCCCAGCGAGGTGGGATGGTACGACTCGACGGGTGCCAGCAGGCTGACGCTGCGCACCCAGGGGCTGGAGGTGCAGATCTCGTGGTCCTTGAAGGCGGCGCGTACGTCGGCGAACATGAATCCGTGGTCGGCGACACGCTTCGCGATCACGGTGTCGAGGTGGTCGACGGCGTTGTTCAGCGCGGACCGTGAGGCGTCGGTGAGGCCGGCCGTGCAGGTGCCGTGGACCTTGTACAGATGCGGATAGCCGAGGACCACCACATGGGCGGCCGGGGCCTTGCGCCTGATGGCCGTGTAGAGGCGGTCCAGGTCGTGCGGAAGGGTGCTGTCCATATAGGTGCGTGCCTCGGCCACGGCGGACAGACACGCGGTGCTGCCGCGCAGCACACAGGTCGTCATCACGTGGCCGAAGCCCGAGTCGCTTCCGCCGACGGTGACGCTGACCAGTCCGGTACGGGCACCGAGCGGGCCGAGCTGGTGGTCCATGACATCACTCGTGCGGGCGCCGTTGCACGCGGCGAAGTTGAACGACGATCGAGGATGGGACGCGGCCCACAGGGCGGGATACGCCCGACTGCTGCGCAGGCAGTCGCCGCTGTTGGCGAAGTAGCCGCCGGCTCCCACCCCGGAGGAGTAGGAGTCCCCGAGGGCCACATAGCCCGTGGCCGCTGCTTCGGGGGCGGCCTGTGCCGCTGTGGTACCCGTGAGAGTGCAGACGGCGGACAGGAGGAGCGAGGACACACATGCCGCGATTCGGGACTGTCTCATAGCCCTCGCTTAGCACGTCCGGGCCGGTGAGGACGGGCCCGGCGCCGCGGCGTGTGCGGCCCGTCGGGCGCCGTCCAGGGCCGTGGTGCTGCCCAAGTCCCATGTCTGCTAAAGCACTTGTGTCCGGCGTGAGGGAACAGCGGTGCGCGGTGCTCCGCGTGGACGTCACCCGTTGAGCCGTCACTCGTCCGGCCCGTCTCCGTCGGGGTGCCCGGACCGGCCGTGGACCCCGCGGCCGTCGACCGCGCCGGGTCCCGCGCACCGCGCCGTGCTCCGGATGCCTATGGTGGGATGTGATGAGCCGTGACACCGAACGCCGTCGCCGCCCGGCCCGTCGGCCCGGATACGTGGCCGCGGCGGGCGTCTTCGCCGTCGGCATGATGGGCACCACCCTGCCCACGCCGCTGTATGGCCTGTACCGCCAGCACATCGGGTTCTCCGAGCTGATCGTCACCGTGGTCTTCGCCGTCTACGCGGTGGGTGTCATCACCGCCCTGCTGGTGGCCGGTGACTTCTCCGATCTGCTGGGGCGACGCCCGGTGCTGCTGGCGGCGCTCGGGCTGGCCGCGCTCAGCGCGGTGTGCTTCCTCTGCGAGGGCGGGCTGCCGCTGCTGTACCTGGGACGGGTCCTGTCGGGGTTCTCCGCGGGCCTGTTGAGCGGCACCGGCACCGCGGCCGTCCTGGAGTTGGCACCGCCGGAGCGACGCGCCCGCGCCGGTCTCGCGGCGACCGCGGCCAACATGGGCGGCCTCGGACTCGGTCCCCTCGTCTCCGGTGCCCTCGCCGCGTACACGCCCTGGCCGCTCAAGCTGCCCTTCCTCGTGCATCTGGTGCTGCTGGCGGCCGGCGCCGTGGTCACCGTTCTGCTGCCGGAAACCGTGCGCCGGTCCGGCCCCCGGCCCCCGCTGCGCCCCCAGGGCATGAAGGTTCCGCCCGAAGCACGCGGGGTGTTCGCGCCATGCGCCCTCGCGGCCTTCGCCGGTTTCTCGCTGCTCGGCCTGTTCACCGCGGTCGCCCCGGCCTTCCTCGGCCAGACGCTCGGCGAGCACAACCTGGCGGCGGTCGGAGCCGTCGTCTTCTCCGTGTTCTGCGCCTCGACCGGCGGACAGCTGCTCCAGGGGCGGGTGGGGACCCGCAGAGCCCTGTCGCTCGGCTGTCTGGTGCTCGTCGCCGGTCTCGTGCTCGTCGGGGTCTCACTGCTGCTGGCGTCCTTGCCTGTGCTCCTCCTGGGGGCCGTGACCGGTGGCGCCGGGCAGGGCATGGCGTTCCGGGCCGGTCTGACCGCGGTGAGCTCCGCGGCGCCCGAGACGCACCGGGGCGCCACCATCTCGGCGTTCTTCGTCGTCGCATACGTGGGCATCTCGTTGCCCGTCGTGGGGGTCGGCGCCCTGGCCGTGGCCCTCGGACTGCGCGACGCCGGTGTGGTCTTCGCGGGCTGCGCGACCCTCCTCGTCGCCGGAGTGGGCACCGCCTTGTGGCGACGGCCCACCGCGGATTCCTGAACCGGATCCGGGACGACGGGGGCGCTCCGGCCGGGCGGCAGGCCGCCGTCACTCCGACGGACCAGCGTTGCCCCGTTCGGACCATGCGGCCGGGCCGCCCGCCACGAACGGGTGAACACTCGGGTCACGGAGACCTCGAGCAAAGCGAGAACGCCATGACAGCATCTGCGATCCACGGCATAGCGCGCCGCATACGAGGCGCGCACCTCACCGCGGTCGGGTGCGCCCTGGCCCTGTGCGCCGTCGGGGCAGCTCCCGCCGACGCGGCCGACGCCACCTCCGACACCAAACCCACCGTCGTCCTGGTGCACGGGGCGTTCGCGGACGCCTCCAGCTGGAACGGAGTCGTCGAACGGCTGCAACGCCAGGGCTACACGGTCGTCGCCCCGGCCAACCCGCTGCGCGGCCTGTACACCGACTCCGCCTACATCGCCTCGGTGCTGAAGAGCATCAAGGGGCCGATCGTGCTGGTGGGCCACTCCTACGGCGGTGCGGTGATCAGCTCCGCCGCGGCCGGCAACACACAGGTGCGGTCACTTGTGTTCGTGTCGGCCCTGGTGCCGGACAAGGGCGAGAGCGGGATGTCGCTGGCCGGCAGGTTCCCGAGCGAACTCGCCAGTGCCCTTCGCTCCGTTCCGTACCGGGCCGGTGGGGGAGAGAGCGGGACCGATCTCTACCTCCAGCCGGACAAGCTGCACCGGGTTTTCGCCGCCGATCTGCCGGAGCGCACGGCGCGCGTGCTCGCGGCGACCCAGCGGCCCGCGAGTACGGCCGCCTTCTCCGAGCGGGCCAAAGAGGCCGCCTGGCGCACCATTCCGTCCTGGTTCCTCGTCGCGAAGCAGGACATGACCATCAACCCGGCCCAGGAACGCTTCGAGGCACAGCGCGCGGGCTCGCACACGGTGGAGATCAACTCCTCCCATGTGGCCATGATCTCCCACCCGGACGCCGTCACCGACCTCGTCCTCCAAGCCGCGAAGTCGCCAGGTTCCGCGGGGCAGTGACGGTCCGTTCAGCAGTGACGGTCCGCGTCCCGCCGGAGCCGGACGAGTGCCGCAGGGCAGCGTCCGTCGGCCCGTGCCCGCCCGGCCGGTCCGCCCGCCGAACGGCACAGAACCGCGGGTGACGTCGAGCGCCGGCGACTCACCGGCGCGTCGTAGCTCGCCCAGGACGGTCCGGACAGCCGTGCGTGCCGTGCGGCTGGGCCTGACCCAGGCGGCGGTCCTGGTGCTGGAGATATACGGCGTGGCGCACACCAGTGCCGCGAACGCGGGCCTGCTCATCAGTCTGACGCTGGTGATCACGCCGCTGCTGGACCGTTCGGGCGGCCGGGGCGGGGTGCCCCCGCGCTTCTTCCTCGCCGCCGGCCTGTGCGTCGTGGCGGTCGGCCTCCTCACCTCGGTCCACGGGCTGCACACGCCCGGGGTGGGGGACGTCCTGATGCTGGCCGCGGCCGCGGTCCGGGCCGTCCATGTGGCCCTGGTCGGACGGCTCACCTCCGGCCGCTCGCTCAGGCTGCTCCAGCTGACGTCCGTGCAGACCGTCGTCGGGGCGGTGCTGTGTCTCGCACCGGCCGCCGCGGGCGGTCGGGCGGCCCTGGCTCATACCACTGCCGGCACCTGGGCCCAGCTGGCCTATCTCGCCCTGTTCTGCAGCGTGTTCGCCTTCATCGCGCAGACCTGGGCCATCCAGCGGACCTCCGCGAGCAGGGCCAGCCTTCTGCTGGGCACCGAACCCGTGTGGGCAGCCGCCATCGGTATCGGCATCGGCGGCGAGCATCTGACCGCCCTCGCCGTCCTCGGCGCGGTGCTGATGGTCGCCGGGACCTACTGGGGCCAGGCCATCGAACAGGCTCACCGCACCGCCCTAGGGACGACTGCCCGCGAGCCGACTGCCGGAGAGAGGACCGCCGAAGAGCCGAACACGGACGGCACAAGCCCGGCCACGACGCCGGTCGGCGCCTGACCTGCCCTCTTGCCGAACCACACGGGACCTCGCACCTCCTTTAGAGTGCTTCCGTCCCCTGCACGCGCCAGTGGCCCCGGCCCCGCGGCGCGTGCCGACCCTGCCCATGAGCACGACCGAGGAGCCACCGTGTCCGATCCGACGTCCATATCCCTGCAGCAGGACATCGCCCGGGATCTCCAGGTGAGCGAGTCCTTCGACGCACAGCAGGAGATCGAGCGCCGGGTGGCCTTCCTCGCCGACCAGTTGACCTCCACGGGCCTGCGCTCGCTGGTGCTGGGCATCAGCGGCGGTGTGGACTCCTCGACCGCGGGCCGGCTGTGCCAGCTGGCGGTGGAGCGGGTGCGCGCCACCGGGCAGGAGTCGACGTTCTTCGCGATGCGGCTGCCGTACGGCACTCAGGCCGACGAGAAGGACGCGCAGCGGGCGCTGGAGTTCATCCGGCCGGACCGGGTGCTGACCGTCGATGTGAAGCCCGCCGGCGACGCCGCACTGGAGGCGGTGCTGGCCGGCGGTACGGTCTTCCGTGACGCGCACCACCAGGACTTCGTGCACGGCAACATCAAGGCCCGGCAGCGCATGATCGCCCAGTACGCGGTGGCGGGCGCGTACCAGGGCCTGGTGGTGGGCACCGACCATGCGGCCGAGGCGGTCTCCGGCTTCTTCACCAAGTTCGGTGACGGCGCCGCCGATGTGGTCCCGCTCACCGGCCTCACCAAGCGGCGGGTACGGGCCCTGTCGCAGGCTCTGGGCGCGCCGTCCGAGCTGACCTGGAAGACCCCGACCGCGGACCTGGAGACGCTGAACCCGGGCAGGCCCGACGAAGAGGCGCTCGGCGTCACCTACGACGACATCGACGACTTCCTGGAGGGCAAGCCGGTCGGCGAGGCCGCCTTCGCGGCGATAGTCCACCGCTACCGGCTCACCGAGCACAAGCGACAGCTGCCGATCGCTCCCTGAGTCGCGCGGGGCCGCGGCCTGGTCCGACCCGCCGACGGGCCCCGTGGAACTCCCGGCGATCGAGTGATCTTCGTCCTGCGTTCGGAGCCTTCGGCAGGTACTCCGGTGTGTTCTCGGGCAGGCGGGGGGCGTGTGCCCACACCTGCGCACGAGAGGAGATCCGCATGAAGGAGCGTCATACGAATCGTCAGCGGAAGCATCCGTCAGGCAGGATCGCGCGGCTCAGGCGAACCACCTCTCGACTGCCCATGTGGCTACGACGCCACGGGCGCCGGGTTCCTGACCGGTTCCTGGAGGGCGCGGCGTACAAGCTCGGCAGCGGTGCCGTGACCCTGGTGCTGCTGTGGTGGGCGACCAGGCGCTGACGTCCGGGCGGCCCCGCCCGGCCGTCAGCTGGCGGCCGCGGAGTGCACGGCGGTTCGGGCCGCCCCCTCCACCAGCGTGATGCCGTCCTGCATCGACGGGCTGCCGTTCGAGAGGACCGCGACCAGATAGCGGTGTCCGCCCACCGTGATCTGCCCGATGCTGTTGACGTCCCACAGCCCGGTCGCGGTGCGCTGCAGCCAGCCGTTCTTCAGCGCCCACCCCGAGGTCGTGGCCGCGGAGACGCCCCACGCCTGGTCGCCCTCGATACGGGTCATCAGCGTCCGGATGTACTTCCGCGAGTCCTCGCGCAGTGCCGTGGAGCCCGTGTTCGCCGCCGGTCCGGTGTCGAACACCGCGCGCAGCAGCCGTATCTGGTCCCGTGCCGTGGTCTGTGTCAGCCCCCACAGCAGGCCGGGGCCGCCCTTCGTCGTGGCCATGCCCAGTCGCTTGTTGGCCGCCTCCAGCCCCGGGGCCTTGCCGATCTGCTGCCACAGCGCGGTCGCCGAGTCGTTGTCGCTGTGCCGGATCATCGCCTCGGCGTGGGTGACTTCCTGCGGGGTCAGCGGCCGGCCCGCGTCCTGCGCCTGGAGCAGCACCGTCGCGAGGATGTCGACCTTGACGATGCTCGCGGTGTCGTACGGGGCGTCGTCGCCGCGCACGGTGGGCTCGCGGCCCTTGTCGTCCAGGCTGAGCACCGCGGATGACACCCGCGGCTTGGCGTGCGGCTGCACAGGTGCGGGGGAGGTGGCGGGGGTGGCGGGTACGGCCGAGGCCGCGGCCGCCTCGGCCGGGGCCGAGTGCAGCGCGCCGGTGGAGATCAGCGTCGTCGCCGACGCCAGGAGCACACCGGCGCAGGCGACGGCACGCTTGCCCCGGCGTTTGTCCGCGGTGTCCGGCCGCCGGCGGGAGAACGGTCGAAAGAGCATGATGGAGCAGCCTCAACGGTTCCTGGGGGAGGGGCACTGAACGTCGAACGTAGACAAAACGCCCGCACCTTGAGGTGACCGCCATCACTCCGGGCCGCCTTTCGACCCGAATTGTGGGGAGAACCACAGAGAAGTGTGTGAGCGGCGTCACGACGACCGATGCGCGCGACCGTCGAGTGGCCCGTCCTGCGCACCGACGGTCTCCCGGGCCTCCCGCCCGGTCGCCGGCTGTTCCCTCAGGAACGGTCCGTGCCGGCGCCCGGGACGGGCAGCCTGAAGCACGCGTCGACGATCTTGCCGTCGGGGCAGCGCCGTGCCTGCCATTCGTCGGCCAGTGCGTCGACGAGCAGCATCCCGCGCCCGCCGAGCCGCTCCTCGCTCGGCGGCCGGGGCGTGGGCAGCCGGTCGGAGGTGTCGTGGACGGCCACGTGCAGACAGTGTGTGTCCCAGGTCAGCACCAGCTGCGCGGAGCTGCGCGCGTGCACATGGGCGTTGGTCACGAGTTCCGAGATGGTCAGCAGGACCGCGTCCACCGTCTGCGGCGCACACTCGGTCCAGCCCAGTGCCTTCAGGTGTTCGCGAGCCCAGTCACGGGCCGCCTTCACCCCGCTGTCCAGCGGCAGGGAACGCGCCCAACCCACCGCCCTCACCGATGATCCGCTCACCGTGTCCCTCCCAGCCGAGGTCATGCGGTGTAACGGGTACCCGCCCCGCCCGCGTTGACGCCGCCCGGTGGAGACCCGTCCTTGCGCGGGGCATGGCAGGGCGAGAAGGCGCTCACGGTGTCCCGTCCGGGAGTTCGACGTCGTCGTCGGCGGTGCTGCGGGCCGCCGAGAGGTAGTTGTAGGCGGAGGCCCGGGAGATGCCGAGCCGGGCCGCGACCTGCTGCACCGCGCCTCGTACGGCGAACACCCCGCGCCGGTCGAGGTCGCGGAACAGCTGAAGCCGTTCCCCGCGGCCGAGTTGGGCCCATGGCTTGTTCTGGCGGAGCTGGCGCTCGTCGACGATCGCGTCCAGCACCGCGCCGATGTCGTCGCCGAACGTCGTGGTCGGTACGGCCGCGGGGGAGGTGCCGACACCGGCGATCTCGCCGATCAGGGCGTGGGCCTGGGTGACGGCGGTGATGTCGAGGTTGACGCACAGGGCGCCGAAGACCGTGCCGCTGGAGTCGCGGAGCACCATGGTCGACGACTTCACCATCTTCCCGTCCTGGGTGCGGGTGAGGTAGTTCAACTCGTCGCGGGCCTGGTCGCCACGCGCCAGGAGCTGCATACCGATCTCGCTCATGGACCCGCCGGTACCGCGCCCGGTGACCGACCCGGCGAGGGCGACGATGGAGTGCTCGGGCCGCCGGAAGTCATGGATCACCACCTCGCAGAAGGCCCCGAGGGTCGCGGCGATCCCGTCGATCACCGGGATGAGGGCGGCGATGATGGCGTCCTGCTCATCGGTTGTCGTCCCGGGCCTGACCGGGTCCGACGTGCCCCCGGCCCGGACGCCGGACCCGCCGGAGCCCACGGGTCGCCCGTCCTCGGACTCGCTCATGCCTCACCGTCCATCTGTCGTCCGTCCGTCTCTCCGTGGTCCACCCGTCTGATCCGTGCCGCAACGATGTTCCCAGGTCCTGGACGACGAGTACAGGCTCTGGACAATAATTCCAAGCTGCGTCAGAGTGGCGGCGACGACGACCGCAGGGCGCTCACCCGCGACCCGGAACGGAGCACGAACATGACCGACACGCAGCGCGTCACGCTGGAGGACGTGCAGGACGCCGCCGCTCGGATCAAGGGCGTGGCCCACCGCACCCCGGTACTGCGCTCACGCACCCTGGACCGGCTGGTCGGCGCCGAGGTCTTGGTCAAGTGCGAGAACTTCCAGCGTGTCGGTGCCTTCAAGTTCCGCGGCGCGTACAACGCCGCGTCCCGGCTGTCCCCCGAGCAGCTCGCGAGGGGGATCGCCGCGTACTCCTCCGGCAACCACGCCCAGGCCGTCGCCCTGACCGCTCGGGAGCTGGGCACCAGTGCCGTGATCGTCATGCCGGAGGACACCCCGCGCTCCAAGCGGGAGGCGACGGCCGGATACGGGGCGGAGATCATCACCTACGACCGCTACACGGGGGACCGGGTCGCGATCGGGGAAGCGCTCGCCGCCGAGCGGGGTCTCGCGCTCGTACCTCCCTATGAGCACCCGCATGTCATCGCGGGCCAGGGCACGGCGGCCCTCGAACTTATCGAGGAGGTCGGGGAGTTGGACGCCGTCGTGGTGCCGGTCGGCGGCGGCGGGCTGATCGCCGGGACCGCCACGGCCGCCAAGGGACTCCACCCTGCCATGCGGGTGATCGGCGTCGAGCCGGAGGCCGGCGACGACACCAAGCGCTCCCTGGAAGCCGGCCGACGTGTGTCCATCCCGGTGCCGCGCACCATCGCCGACGGCCAGGCCGCGGACATTCCCGGTGAACTGACCTTCTGCGTCAACCAGCGGCTGGTGGACGAGATCGCCCTGGTCAGCGACGAAGGGATCCGGGACGCCATGCGGTTCGCCTTCGAACGCATGAAGCTCGTCATCGAACCCAGCGGCGCGAGCGGCCTGGCCGCACTGCTGGCCCACCGGATCGCCCCCCTGCCCCGCAGGATCGGCGTCATCGTCTCGGGCGGCAACATCAGCGCCGAGCGGTTCAGCGAGATCATCGGCGGCTGACCGCCCGACACACCCGCCCGCCCGGGCGGGCGTACTCGTGTGCGCGTACACCTGCCGACGTCCTCGTGCACCGGACATCGGGAGGCCCCCTCGCGGCCGCGGCCGAGGGACTATCGTGCTCCCATGTCCGTCGATCTCATCCGAATCGTCTCCCGTGACTCCCCCATGGCGCTCGCCCAGGTGGAACGAGTCCGTGCCGAACTGGCCGCGCTGCACCCGACGGTGCGCACCGAGGTGATCCCGGTGAAGACGACCGGAGACAAGTGGATGGGCGACCTCTCCCGGGTGGAGGGAAAGGGCGCCTTCACCAAGGAGGTGGACGCGGCGCTGCTGGCGGGTGAGGCCGATCTGGCGGTCCACTGCGTGAAGGACATCCCCGCCGACCGTCCGCTGCCGGCGGGCACGATGTTCGCGGCCTTCCTCAAGCGCGACGACATCCGGGACGCCCTCGTCGACCCCTCGGGCCGCACCCTCGACGAACTCCCCGCCGGTACCCGCATCGGCACCTCCTCCGTGCGCCGGACCGCGCAGCTCGCCGCGTCCCACCCGCATCTGCAGTGTGTTCCGATGCGCGGCAACGCCAACCGTCGTCTGGAGAAGCTCGCCGCCGGGGAGGCCGACGCCTTGCTCCTCGCCGTCTCCGGCCTGCGACGGATCGACCGCGCCGACGTGGCCAGCGAGATCCTGCCGGTGGAGACGATGATTCCGCCGATCGGCGCGGGCGTCCTCGCCCTGCAGTGCCGTGAGGACGACACCGAGACCATCGAGACCGTCAGCGGCCTCGGTGACCCGGCCACGCACCGCGAGACCCTCGCCGAGCGAATGTTCCTGCACGTCCTGCAGGGTCACTGCAACAGCCCGATCGCCGGCTTCGCCCGCTCCGACCGGAACGGTGAACTCTCGCTGCGCGCCTGCGTGTTCACCCCGGACGGCAAGACCGTGCTCAATGCCCACGAGTGGGCCGGCCGCCTCGATCCGGCCACGCTCGGCACCTCCGTCGCCGTAGCCCTGCTCCGGCAGGGCGCACGCGACCTGATCGAGAGCATCGCCCACTGAACCGGGCGCCTCGGCACACCTCGTCGCGAAGCCCCTGGTCAACTCCTGTGTGACCGGGGCTTCTCGGCGTGGGATCGCCGGTGCCGCCGGGCCGGACCGGCCCGACGCCCGCCTGGTATGTCGTACTCCCGGATCTCGCGCGTCCTCCCCGGGCCGCCGGCACGGCTTCCCCGCTGCCTCCCGACGCGTGCCGCCGGGGCCCGGCGTGCAGCCCGTACCCACGCCCTCCTCCCGGCTCTCTCAGCGCCCTCTCAGCAGCCACCCGACAGGCTGGAGGGGTGACCGACAGGCGAGCCAGCATCCTGCGCACGGGAAAGAGTGAGCCCCTATGGCCTCCCACACCTCGGCCCCGCCCCTCTCTCCGGCTGGAGGTCATACCGGCCCCAGGAAGGCGGTCCAGGCCGGCCGGCTGCACGGCTTCTACGAAGCGGCCTGTGACGAGGCGCCGTCGGCGGTGGCGCTGGAGTGCGACGAGCGGCTTCTGACCTACGCCGACCTCGACGCCCGTGCCAATCAGGTGGCCCACTGTCTGCGCCGCGCGGGGATCGGTCCGGGCGACCGCGTGGGGCTGCTGCTGCCGCGCTCGGTCGACATGTACGCGTCGCTGCTGGGCGTCAGCAAGGCGGGTGCGGCGTTCGTCCCGATCGACCCCGCGTCCCCGCCCGACCGGGTCTCCTTCATCCTGGACGACGCCGGTGCCACCGTACTGCTGACCATGTCCGCACCGGCCCCCGGAACGTCGTCACAGGCGCGGACACCGGCCCGGTGCAGGGTGATCGACCTCGGCGCGTGCGCCGGGGAACTCGCCTCCCTGCCCACCACCCGCCCGTCCCCCGCGCACGCGAACGGGAGCGATCCGCTCGCGTACATCATGTACACCTCCGGATCCAGCGGCAGGCCGAAGGGCGTGCAGATCGCCCAGTCGAGCATCTGCAACTTCCTTCGCGTCGTCACGCCCGTCTACGACGTACGCGCCCACGACCGGGTGTACCAGGGCATGACCATCTCGTTCGACTTCTCCATCGAGGAGATCTGGCCGACCTGGACGGCGGGCGCCACCCTCGTCGCCGGACCGGCCGGTCCCGGGCGGCTCGGCGACGACCTCGCCGACTTCCTGGAACAGCACGGCGTCACGGTGCTGTACTGCGTCCCGACGCTGCTGGCCACCATCCCGCGGGAAGTGCCGCGGATCCGCACCATCGCCGTCGGCGGCGAGGCCTGCCCCGGACAGCTCGTCGAGCGGTGGAGCAGACCGGGGCGCCGCATCCTCAACACCTACGGACCGACCGAGGCCACCGTCACCGCCACCTGGAAGGAACTGCTTCCCGGCCGGCCCGTGACCATCGGGCGGCCGCTGCCGACGTACTCGGTGGTGCTGCTCGACGAACTGCGCCGGCCCGTGCCGCCCGGCGCCGTCGGCGAGATCTGCCTGGGCGGCCCCGGACTCGCCCGCGGCTATGTGGGCCGGCCGGACCTGACGGCCGACCGTTTCATCGAGCACCCGACGGCGCCCCTCGGCGGCCGGCTCTACCGCACCGGGGACCTCGGGCGGATGAACGACGACGGGGAGATCGAATACCTGGGACGGGCCGACGCCGAGGTCAAGATCCGCGGCTACCGGGTCGCACTCGACGAGATCGACAACGTCCTGCTGGAGGACCCCGGCGTGGCCGAGGCGGTCACCGCGCTCGTCCCGGCCCCGGGCACGCAGGCGTGCTCCCCGAACGGCCAGGACGCGCGTGACGACGGTGAGGACGGCAGGACCCTCGCCGCCTACGTCGTACGCTCCCCGGAGCACCCCGCCCCGGAAGCCCCCGGCGACGACGCCCCCGGCGACGACGGTCTCGCCGCCCGGCTGCACGAGCGCCTGCGCCGCACCCTGCCCAGCTACATGGTGCCGTCGTACCTCGACGTCCTCGACCGGCTCCCGGCCATGCCCAGCGGCAAGGTCGACCGCAGACGGCTGCCCGCCCCGACCGGCCGCCTGCTCATCGACGGCGGGCCGGTGACACCCGCCCGCGGCCCGTGGGAGACGCGGGTGCGGGACGTCTGGGCACGGGTCCTCGGCATCGCCCCCGACCGACTGTCGGCCGAGGCGGACTTCTTCACCGACCTGGGCGGCCACTCCCTGCTGGCCGCCAGGGTCGTGTCGGTGCTCCGCGGCAGGGACGGCGAGGCCGGCCCCACCCTGCGTGACCTCTACGGACATCCGACCGTGCGGACGTTCGCGGCGCGACTGCGCACCGCGGCCGCCACCGCGCCCTCGGTCGCCCCGACCCGCCCGGAACCCCTGCGCCACAGCGGCGGCCGGATCGCGCTCGCCGGGCTGGTCCAGACGGCGGTGCTCTACCTCGTGCTGCTCCTGTTCACGTTGCCGGTCGCCCTCTACGCCGCCGAGCACAACGGAATCTCGCAATGGTCGCTCGTGGTGCTGGCCGGCATCGCGCTGGCCGGGTACAGCGTCATCCGCTGGATCGTGCCCTTCGTCCTGGTGCGCCCGCTCGCCGCGGGCATCCGCCCGGGCCGCTACCCGCTCTGGGGAGCGACCTATCTGCGTCTGTGGGGTGTCAGCCTGCTGCTCGGCCTCAGCCCGCTGCGGACACTCAGCGGTTCCCCGATGATGGCCCCCTGCCTGCGGCTGCTCGGCGCCCGTGTCGGAGCCCGTACGACCATCGCCACCGGCATGGTCCCCCTGCCGGCTCTCCTGACCGTCGGCAGCGACACCGCGATCGGCTACGGGGCCTCACTGCGCGCCTGGCAGGTCGCGGACGGATGGGTGACGGTCGCCCCGATCACGATCGGCGAGGGAGCGTTCGTCGGCGCCAACGCGGTGCTCGAACCCGGCGCCCGGATGGGACGCCGGTCCGCGCTCGGGGAACAGTCCGTCCTCGCCATGGACGAGGCGGTCCCCGACGGGGCACGCCGGGCCGGATCCCCCGCACGCCCGGTCGAGACCCTCGCCCCGGCCGTAGAGACCATGCTGCGCAGGTACGGCGGTACGGACCGCTGGCGACCCCGGCAGCTGGCCGCCGCGCTGCTCGGCCTCGTCCTCCTGGAACTGGTCGTGCCGGCCATGGGCCTGCCGTGCCTGGCGCTGTTCTGGTTCGCCTGGGTGCGCTGGGGCACGGGAGCGAGCCTCGCGGCCACCGCGCTCGTCGGCCCGCTCTGGGTGGTCACGGTGTGCTGCGTGGTCGCCGTCGGCAAACGCGTGGTCCTGCCCGGGCTGCCCGTCGGCATCCATCCGGCCCGCTCCGCGCTCGGTGTGCGCAAGTGGATCGCGGACAAGCTGCTGGAGTCCAGCCTCACGTTCACCAACTCGCTCTACGCCACCCTCTACACCGTGCCCTGGCTGCGGCTGCTCGGCGCACGCGTCGGCCGCGGCGCCGAGGTGTCCACCGCCGCACACATCGACCCTGACCTGCTCACCCTGGGGGAGAGCAGCTTCGTGGCGGACATGGCGAGCGTCGGGTCCGCCGCCTTCGCGGCCGACCGGGTGGCGTTCGGGCCCACCGAGGTGGGCAGCCGCGCCTTCGTCGGCAACGCGGCACTCATACCGGCGGGAACGGAGCTGGGAGCGGGCTCGCTGGTCGGCGTGGGGACCGTCCCGCCGCAGGACGGGGTGCCCGACGGCACCACCTGGCTGGGCTCGCCCGCGCTGCGGCTTCCGGTGCGCCAGAGCAGCGGCTCGTACCCCGAGGAACTGACCTACCGGCCGACCCGCAGGGCGGTTCTCGTCCGCCTGACCATCGAGTTCTTCCGCGCCACCCTGCCCCCCGCCGTGCTGGCGACCAGCGTCTACTTCTATCTGATGGTGCTGTCAGGCGTGGCCCGGCGTGTGGGCCCGGCGGCGGTGCTTCTGTCGCCGTTCCTCGCCATGGCCGGATCCCTCGCCGTCATCGCGTTCTGCGTGGCCCTCAAGCGTCTCGTCGTCGGCACGTACCGGCCGCGCGTCGAGCCGCTGTGGAGCCTGTTCGTCCGGCGTACGGAATTCGTCACTGGCGTCTTCGAGGCCGCCGCGGTCCCCGCCGGGGTGGGTACGCTGGTGGGCACACCGTTCCTGCCACCGGTACTCCGTCTGTTCGGCGCCCGCATCGGCCGGCGCACCTGGATCGGCACCACCTACCTCACCGAGTTCGACCTGGTGGAGGTCGGTGACGATGCCACGATCGACACCAACGTCTCGCTGCAGACCCACCTGTTCGAAGACCGCGTGATGAAGATGTCCAAGGTCACCGTCCACGCCGGTGCGAGCATCGGAACCCGGGCGATCGTGCTGTACGACGCGGTGGTCGGCGAGGGCGTCCGGCTCGGGCCGCTGTCGCTGGTCATGAAGGGCGAACGGCTGACGCCGGGGACGAGCTGGCGCGGACTGCCCGCCGAAGGACTGGTCGAGCGCCCCATCACGGGGCCGCGGGAACGGCCGCCGGTTCGTGCCGGCGAGTGCGCGGAGCACGAGGAACACGATGAAGGGGCGGCGAGCAGGACATGACCCATTCCGCGAGTCCCGGCGGTGGGCACCGCCCCCTCGCGCTCGTCTACCGGGGACCCGCCTCCCAGCCCGGCTGCCCCGAGGCGGTCGCCGCACTCCTCGCCGAGGGCCCCTGGAACCTCGACGTGCGCTTCACCGGCCCGCGCGAGGAACTGCCGCTGTCGGCCGAGTCGCTGTCCCGGGCCCGGGTGTACGCCCAGCCGGGCGGCGGCACGCTCCGCTGGGCCTACTGGAGGCTGCGGCGACGGCGGGGCGCGATCCGTGACTTCGTCCAGGGCGGCGGCCGCTATCTGGGCTTCTGCCTGGGCGGCTATCTGGCCGGGGCCACGCCCGGATTCGGTCTGCTGCCCGGCGACACCGACCAGTACATCTCCTCGCCCGGGTGCTCGGTCCACGACGACAGCAACACCCTGGTCGGGGTGGAGTGGCACGGTCGGCCCCGCACCGTGTTCTTCCAGGACGGGCCGTACTTCGTACTCGACCAGGGCGCGGACGCCACGGTCCTGGCCAGCTACGACAACGGCACGCCCGCCATGGTGGTGTCCCGGTTCGGGGCCGGCCGCGTCGGCGTCACCGGACCCCACCCGGAGGCCACGGAGGACTGGTACACCGACTACGGCCTGCCGCTTCAGTACACCCTCGACCTGGCGCGGGACCTCGTGGAGTCGACCCTGGAACCGTGACCGGGGCGCCCCGCGCCGAGGGAAGGCCCCGTGCGCCGTCCGCAGACCACAGGGACACCTCCACCACGGCACGTCGGAGGGACCATGGGAGGAAGAGGCCGGGGGCGCGTGTGCCGGGGACCGCCGACGGTGCCGGGCCGCCCCATCCCGTACCGGCGCCCGCCGCAGGCGTCACGGGGAGGCCTCTCGAAGGAGGCGGTGCACGGTGATCACGCGAGTGCGGATGCCGCACCGGCATCTGGCGCCGCCGGCCAGGTCCGGGCCGCCACGGCAGCCGCCGAGGCCGCCCGCGCAGCGGCCCCGGGCGGGCTGGCAGTGGTGGATCATGCCGCTGGTCTGGGTGCTCTTCCTGGTTGTCCTCATGTTGGTCCGCGCCCCCTCGGGCACTCCGCCCGCCCACCTCGCCTACAGCGACTTCGTCGGCAAGGTCGGCGTGGGCCAGGTGAAGACCGTCGACATCAACGACAAGGGAGCGGTCAGCGGCACCCTGAAGAACGGGACCAAGTTCACCACCCAGCTGCCGACGGCGCTGGGCACCGGACAGCTTCAGCAGCAGCTCCAGTCCCAGCATGTGCAGATCACCGCGTCCCAGAGCAAAGGCGGCGGCAACGCGTTCACGTCGATCCTGTCCGCTCTGCTGCCGGTGCTGCTCCTCATCGGTGTCTTCTACTGGTTCGGCCGCCGCGCCGCGCGTTCCATGACGGGCGGGCTGAGCGCCATCGGCCGTTCCCGCGCGAAGATCATCGAGGCGGAGCGCCCGACCACCGGGTTCGACGACGTGGCCGGCTACGACGGCGTCAAGCAGGAGATCAGCGAGGTCGTCGACTTTCTGCGCAACCCGGCCCGATACGCCGCCGCGGGCGCCAAGGGCCCGCGCGGTGTGATCATGGTGGGACCGCCCGGCACCGGCAAGACCCTCTTCGCCCGTGCCGTCGCCGGAGAGGCCGACGTGCCGTTCCTGTCGGTGACCGGATCGGCGTTCGTCGAGATGTTCGTCGGCGTGGGCGCGTCCCGGGTGCGTGACCTGTTCGACGAGGCCCGCAAGCGTGGGCCGTCCATCATCTTCATCGACGAGATCGACGCCGTCGGCGCCCGGCGTGCGGGCACCGGCCGGATCGGGGGCAACGACGAACGCGAGCAGACCCTCAACCAGCTGCTGGCCGAGATGGACGGCTTCGACCAGTCCACCGGCATCGTCGTCCTCGCCGCCACCAACCGGCCCGAGGCCCTCGACCCCGCGCTGCTGCGCCCGGGCCGCTTCGACCGTCAGGTCACCGTCCCGCTGCCCAACCAGGCCGAACGGGCCGCCATCCTCCGGGTCCACTCTCGCGGCAAGACCCTCGCCCCCGACGTCGACCTCGACATCGTCGCCCGGGCCACACCGGGATTCTCCGGCGCGGACCTCGCCAACCTGGTCAACGAGGGCGCCATCAACGCCGTCCGGGCCGACCGCACCCTCATCGAGCCCGACGACCTCGACGCCGCCCGCGACCGCATCCTGCTCGGCCGCCGCGAGGCGTCCAACGCCCTGCTGCCCGAGGAACGCCACGCCGTCGCCGTGCACGAGTCGGGCCACGCCCTGGTCGCCGCGCTGTGCGAGCACGCCGATCCCGTCGCCAAGGTCACCGTCCTGCCGTCGGGCATGACGCTCGGGGTGACCGAGCAACTGCCCGAGGCCGAGCGCCATCTGTACAGCGAGGGCTATCTGACCGATCTGCTCGCGGTCCGGCTCGGCGGCCGGGCCGCGGAACTCGTCGTGTTCGGGGAGGGGTCCAGCGGCGCCGCCAACGACCTGGCCGGTGCCACCCATATCGCCACGCGGATGGTGCGGGACTTCGGCCTCTCGCCCGCCGTCGGCCCGGTCGGCTACGCGACCGCCCATCCGAGCCAGCTCGGTGAGACCGTCGATGAGGGCGTCCCGCAGCCGTACTCGCAGCAGACGCAACGGATCATCGACCAGGAGGCCGCACGCCTGCTCCGCGAGGCCGAGGATCGGGCGACGGAGCTGCTCCGGGACCACCGCCGGGCCCTGGACCGGCTCAGCGACCTGCTCGTCGTACGGGAGACCGTGGACGGCTCCGCGGTGCTCGACGTGCTCCGGCAGGAGGAGCGGCAGCGGCGGGACGCCAACGGCGGGCCCACGGACCGCGCCCCCGGCGATCTGCGCCCCCTGCCGCCATGCGCCCGCGTCCCGAGGGAGGGGGACCGCCCGGCAGGAACGGCGGCGGACCACGAGACGCCGGGCACCGGCGGGTCACCTGCCGGTTCGGCCTGACGACGACGAGTTCATGGCGTGGTGCCACGTCCGGGAACGCGGCACCGCGGCCGACGACGGTCTCGTAGAGCAGCCGCCGGCACTCCTGCCGCGCCGCCTGCTCGGGAGCGTGCTCCGGTTTCGGCGCGTCGAGGTTTCCGACGATCTGTCACCCAAAGTGGCTTGTCTTACCTTCTTCTAACATTCCGCAACTGAATAGAGACATTCCGTCACCTTGAATGACCTGCGCAAAGAACATGCAAAGGAAACTTCTGCGAAAGGGTCAAATTTCGAGCAACGGTCTTCTCAGTGGGTGTCTTGATTCCTAGTGTGAGCCGCCATTGAGCGTTAATTCGGTGTTCAGATAGTGAGAGGCCCCTTGACATGGCGAAACTCGACCATGCCGTCCCCGATGTCACACGGGACCAGACCGCTCTACGGCGGGACGTCGGTCTGATCGGACTGATGTGGGCCTCGGTCGGTTCCATCATCGGATCCGGCTGGCTCTACGGCGCCGAGAAGGCCGTGGTGACGGCCGGCCCCGCAGCGATCATCTCCTGGCTGATCGGCACGCTGGCCATCGTTCTGCTGGCACTCGTGCACGCGGAACTCGGCGGCATGTTCCCGGTGGCGGGCGGCACGGCCCGTTACCCGCACTACGCCTTCGGCGGACTGGCCGGCATGTCCTTCGGCTGGTTCTCCTGGCTGCAGGCCGCCACCGTGGCCCCGATCGAGGTCGAGGCCATGATCGGCTACGCCGGTCACTGGCACTGGGCCCAGGGGCTGCAGCACAGCGACAGCACGCTGACCACCAGCGGCTTCGCCGTCGCGGTCGTTCTCATGGCCGTCTTCGTCGTGGTCAACTTCCTCGGTGTCCGCGTCCTCGCCCACACCAACAGCGCGGCCACCTGGTGGAAGATCGCCGTCCCGCTGGCCGCCATCTTCATCATCGCGGTGGGCAACTTCCACCCCCACAACTTCACCGCCCACGGCTTCGCCCCGTTCGGCGCCAAGGGCGTTCTGGGCGCCATCAGCGGCAGCGGCATCATCTTCGCCCTCCTCGGCTTCGAGCAGGCGATCCAGCTGGCGGGCGAGAGCCGCAACCCCAAGCGTGACCTGCCGCGCGCCACGCTCGGCTCGGTCGCCATCGGCGCGGCCATCTACGTCCTCCTGCAGGTCGTCTTCATCGGCGCGCTGCCGCTCAGCTCCTTCGCCCACGGCTGGGACAAGCTCAACTTCCCGGGGATCAGCGGCCCCTGGGCGGGCCTCGCGACGCTGGTCGGCCTGGGCTGGCTGAGCGTAGTGCTGTACATCGACGCCGTCATCTCCCCCGGGGGCACCGGCCTCATCTACACGACCGCTACCTCGCGTGTCTCCTACGGCCTGTCCAAGAACGGCTACGCGCCCAAGCTCTTCGAGAAGACCGACGCCCGTGGCGTGCCGTGGTTCGGTCTCGCCATCTCCTTCATCACCGGCGTGATCTGCTTCCTGCCCTTCCCGAGCTGGCAGGAGCTGGTCGGCTTCATCACCTCCGCCAGTGTCCTGATGTACGCCGGCGCGCCGCTGGCCTACGGCGTCTTCTCCGACCGGCTCCCGAACCTCGAGCGCCCCTACCGCCTGCCCGCCGGCAAGGTGATCGCGCCGCTGTCCTTCGTCGTCGCCAACCTGATCATCTACTGGGCCGGCTGGGACACGCTGTGGCGCCTGGGCGTGGCGATCATCCTCGGCTATGTGCTGCTCGGCGGCTACGCCTGGTACGCCACCGCCAAGGGCCTGCCGGACGCTCCCCGGCTGGACTGGAGGGCCGCCCAGTGGCTGCCCGTCTACCTGGTGGGCCTGGGCCTGATCTCCTGGCAGGGCGGCTTCGGCGGCCAGGGCCACATCGGCCTGTGGTGGGACATGCTGGTCATCGCGGCCTTCTCCCTGCTCATCTACTACTGGGCCAAGGCCACCGCGTCCCACTCGGAGGAGATCGAGCGGAGCATCGAGGAGGTCGTCGTCACCGACGCCCCCGCTCACTGACCCTGACCCCAAGGTGTCCCGTCAGCCCCGGCCGTCCGGCCGTGGCCGACGGGACACCGTCGTGTTCGGGCCTGCTCAGGCGGTCTTCGGCGCCGCTTGCTGCACGACCTCGAAGGACCACAGCGTGGACGCGCTCGCGGCCGGCCTGGGACGCTCGCCGCTCTCCGGGCCACCGCCCTGGTGGGCTGCCTTCATGGAACCCTCCATCCACGCCTGGAAGGACTCCTCGTCACGCCACCGCGTGTAGACGAGGTACGTGTCGGTCCCCTCGACGGGCCTGAGGAGTTCGAACCACTCGAACCCGTCGGAGTTCTCCACGGCGTGGGCACGGGAGGCGAAGCGCTTCTCCAGCGTCTCCCGCTGCTCGGCGGGAACGGTCAGTACGTTGATCTTGACTACGCTCATGGCCCCATCCTGCCGCACGGCGGCCCGTGGCCGGTGACCGGCTCGTCCCTCGCGCGGCCGAGCGGGGCCCCCGATCGAGGGCCCGGCAGGAACCCAGGCTGGGACCCCGGCGCGACGCGGGGCCGACGCCCATGGCCCGACGTGCGCGGATCCGCCCTCGGGGTGAGGGTGAAGGTATGAGCGAGCCGCGCGTGATCGTGTCCGCGCCCTCCGAGACCGGCGGCCGACGGGTCCGGTCCGACGGCGAGATCCTTGGCATGGCGTACAGCCTGCACGACCTGGCCGTGCTGTTGCAGCGTGCCGGCCTGGAGGGCTGGGACGAGGTGGACGTGGCGGAGTCCCCGGTGATCGAGTGGCACGGCGGGGGGCCGGAGGTCTGGCCGAGAAGCGGCGGCGGCTCCGGCTCGTGACCGACGCCTGGTCACCGGGTGCGACTGCCCGCCGACGCCTTTCGACGCAAGCGGACGAACTGTGCGTCTGCGCGCCGGCAGCGGGGTGTCACCGGCGCAGGATCTCGACGACGGCCGGGTCCTCCAGCACGGAGACACACCAGGCACAGTGCTCGTCCCCGCCGCCCCGTGCGAAGGCGTCGCTCGTGGCCATCGCATAGGCCGCCCGGTACAGCAGGAGATCGTCGATCGCATACCCGAACTCGTCCGCGAACCGCGCGGTGAGCCGCCGGGTGATCTCCGGCGCGTGCTCGGTCGCCCCCGGGAAGATGGCCGCGGTGACGGCGGCGTCGAACCGGGGGTCCCCGCCCGTGGACAGGAAGCCGTAGTCCACGAGGGCGAGGGGCCGCAGTTCGTCGTCCACCAGCACGGTCTCCGGGAAGATGTCACCGTGGACGACCGCCTCGTCGACGCCGGGCAGCGAGCGCAGCTTCTCGATGAGGACGGCACGTTTGCGGTAGAAGTCGTGGACCTGTACGGCGAACACGTCCGCGCACCGGCTGACCCGCCGGTCCACGAGGTCCGCGAGGGCGGATCCGAAGGTGGTGTGGCCCTCCCACAGGGGGAGCTCCTCGTCCAGGACGGGCAGTCCCTTGACCTCCGCCACCTCATGGGCCGACGCGAGGGCGCGCAGAACGCCGACGAGGCAGTCGACCGCCTCGGGCAGCACCTCCGGGTCGTCGGTGCGGATCCGACGCGCCAACGGTGCGCCGGCCAGTTCCCGCTCCACGGTCATCGGGACCCCTTCGATGTCCTCGACGGTGAGGATCTCCGGGGCGTCGAACGGCAGGTGCGCGGCAGCATCGGCGTAGAAACGCTGCATCCGCCGCAGTTCGGATCCCTGCCGGTGCTCCCACACCTTGGCCACCGTGCCGTCGCCGAGCCGGTAGACGGAGCCCTCCACCGCCGCTTCGACGGGTCCGGCGTCGGGATATCCGGCGTCCACGAAATGCCGTACCCGCCGGGCCGTGGTGTCGTGTGTCGTATCGGTCATCTCGTGCCTCCCCGGTGTGAGCGACCGGGCCGGTCGGCGAGGCCGTGACCGGCACCCTCTCCCACGGTAGGCCCCGCGTCCTCGCCGCACCTCCGCGGACCGTCCCGCTCGCCCGGATCTGTTTCCTCGTAGGCGGAGCCGACCACGGCCGTTCCTTCGTACACTGTCGGCCGTCGCCCGCCGACGGCCGAGTCCGGCCGTCCTGCGGGGATCCGCCGACGTGCACTGCTACTGCGGCGTCCGCTCGGCCGCGCCACCCCCCATCCGCGCACCACCGCTCACTCGCAGAGGGCCGTATGCCGACCATCAGACTTGTCCGGAACCTGACAGGGGCGGCCGCTGTGCTCCTCCTGCTGACTGCGGCGCCCGGAGCGGTTGCCGCGGCCCCGGAGCCCGCGGCCCGCGCCACGGCCGCCACCACCCCGGCGGCCGACACCTGGCAACCGCCGCTGTCCACCCGCGGCCGGTACATCGTCGATGCCGCGGGCAACCGCTTCCGGCTGAGATCGGCCAACTGGGACGGCGCGCAAGGATCCTGGACGGGCAGCGGCAGCATCGACGATCCCGCCAACCACCATGCCGGCCAGGACTCCTACGGCATCCCCCTCGGCCTGGACCGGGTCGCGCTGCCCAAACTGCTCGCCGACTTCCACGCCCTCGGGATCAACAGCATCCGGCTGCCGTTCTCCGACGAGATGATCCACACGACGGCCCCCGTGCCCGACACCGCCGTCACCGCCAACCCTCAGCTGCGGGGCAGGACACCGCTGCAGATCTACGACGCCGTGGTGGCCGCACTCACCGGCGACGGCTTCGCGGTCATCCTCAACAACCACACCAACAGCTCCCGTTGGTGCTGCGGCCTCGACGGCAACGAGCGCTGGAACAGCGGGCAGTCCACCCAGCAGTGGGCCGACAACTGGGTCTTCATGGCCCGCCGCTACGCCTCCGACCCGCGCGTGGTGGGAGCCGACCTCTACAACGAGGTACGGCGCGACATCATGGACGACCCCAACTGGGGCCTGGGTGACGACCACGACTGGTACGCCGCCGCCCAGCTCGCCGCGGACCGCATCCTGACCGAGGCCAACCCGAACCTCCTCATCGTCATCGAGGGGATCAACTGGACCGGCCTGCCCGTCGACGGGCTGCCGCACGGCCGCCCCATGCTCACTCCCGCGCGCGCTCTCTCGCACACGCTCGTGGCCACCCACAAACTCGTCTACTCCGCCCACTTCTACGGCTACACCGGCCCCCACCACAGCGGTGCCACCGGCATCGGGGAGACACACGACCCCCGTTACCAGGACCTCACCCGCGACGAGCTGTACCAAGCCCTGTCCGACGAGGCCTTCTTCGTGACCGAGGAGGGCGGCCGTCACTACACCGCACCGCTGTGGATCAGCGAGTTCGGCATCGGAGCCGACGAGACGGGCACCGCCGCCCGCGCCTGGTTCGGCGACATCACCGACTACTTCGCCGACCATGACGCCGACTTCGCCTACTGGCCGCTGGTCGGATGGGAAGGCCACGACGACTGGTCGCTGCTGCGCTATGACACCGAGGGGCACCGATACGGCATCCTCGACGGGTCCGACTGGCGCAGCACCGCATGGAACCACCTCATGACCGCACCCGCGCGAACCGGGCCCGTGGCGGAGGTGCCCTCCTGGCGCATGCTCGCCACCGACCACGGCGACCGGGTCCAGTCACTGCGGGTGCGTGCCACCGGGGACTGGGACTCCGGTGCCTCCAAGGCGGCCTGTCCCGACGGCCTGCGGCTGGCCGGGCTCGGCCACACGGCCGGCCGTGCACTGTGCACCGACATCACCGCCGGCGACCTGCGCGCCGGGGGCATCGCGCAGACGGTGGTCACCGACGAGCGCTACGTCCCGCAGGGCGGCGACTGGGCGTCGGGCTACACCAAACTCCAGTGCCCCACCGACGACTTCCTGATCGGCTACAGCCACCGCGGCGGCCGGGTTTCGGCGGCTCTCTGCGTTCCCGCCCGGGGCCGACTGGGCGTCACGGGACGGACCGTGTGGTTCGACCGGTCCGACAACCGCCCCGCCGACGCCGCCGGCGGCGACTTCGCCTACGGCGACTACAAGGGCCAGTGCGCCGACGACGAGTACGCCGCCGGAATCGCCTTCACCACACGTCTGGGCAGCACGGCGGGCCCCGCCGCCCTGCTGTGCCGCAAGCTGTCCTGAAGGGCGGGACGGCGGGGCACTCCCCAGGGCTGCAGCGACGCGACGAAGTAGGGTCCGGCGGCCGGACGCTCCGTTGCCCGTCGTGCCGCCCCTGGGCCTGGACCGGGGGCGGCACGCGACGGGGCCGCCCCCGGTCCGGCGTAGCCCACGAGCCCCGCCTCAGGGCCCGGCGCTGTCTCTCTCCAGCCGGGCTATGTGCCGCAGCGAGACGGCGAGGTCGTTCTCCCGGCACCAGCCCATCGCGATGCCGAGCGGAACGCCGTGTTGACTCCTCAGCCGCAACAGGGTCTCCGCGCGGTCGGCGGGCGGGTGACGGGCCGTCACCGACGCTTCCAGGAGCGCGGGCGCCCGGGCCAGCACGTGCGCGAACCGCTCGCGTTCCCTGCGGACGACTTCCAGCTGGGCATCGGTGAGCGGTGCGAAGCCCAGCCCGGTGCGCACGGATCTGTCGGCTACTTCGACCAACTCGTCGAGCCGGGCCAACGGCACACCGACAAGGGCCAGTTGGGTCCCCGCGTGCCGTAACAGCCGGCGTACGACATGGGCCCGCCCACGCGGCCCGGGCGCGAACCCCGACCCGATGAGCAGGGCGACCGTGAACGAGCGGTCGACGAGCAGACGGACACGTTCGGCCTGAGCCACTGTCGTTCCGTGTACCGGCAGCACTTCATGGACGCTCTTGACCAGCGTCGCGAAGCGCGGGCTGCCGAACGGATCACGAGTACCGTCCAGGGCCCCGAGGAGTCCGTTCTCGAGTACGGCGACTTCGAGCAGCGAGCGGACCTGTCCCATGGCGCTGAACCGCAGGTGTGCGAGGGCCCGGTAGCGACCACAGCGGCAGCCCGGACCGCAGGTCCTGCTGCACGGGACACCCACGGGAAACTCGATGCTCAGACGCGGGCCGGCGAGCGGTACCGCTCCGCTCGGCACCGCCGGGGAAGGGCCGTCGAAGCCGATCCGCCGCGCGTTGATGCCCAGTTGGCGAAGCGCCTCGTACAGCGGATTCGGGTCCGGGGGACGCGCCGAGACGACGAACGCGAGGCCTCCCGGGTCCACGCCCGCACCGGCGAGCGCCTCGGTCACGTCGCCGATGGGGACGCGGAACGCGCGGGGTCCCGCCCATACGGCGCTCAACACGCGCTGCGCCGAGGCAGGCGTGGCGACCGGTACCGCATGCATGTGCCGCGTCCGGATCGACCATCGCACGGTGTGCACGCCGCCGCGCGCATGCGACAAGGGGGCGAGCAGCGGCTCGATCCAGGACGGTGAGCCGTGGTCCGGGAACAGCCCGGGGAGGCTGCCGGGCGGTGCGAGAACCGGTGGCGGCTGCCAGCGGTATCCCCGGGCGCCCAGGGCGGCCGACACCTGATGGATGTCGCCTGACGCACTGATCACGGGCCACCTCGCTGATTGATGGACACCACGACTCCCCGTCATTAGTGACTCGAATGTGACAGCCACTATAACAAAAGAAATTTCGACCCCGGGATGCCGCAGATGTATGGGGGTGAATGGGTGCATATCGGGACTGAACAATCATGTGAAAGTGAAATATAGAGCCCATTTTGACCCTGTTTTTGATTTATTGACTGACTGAGTCAAGCGCTGTCAGGATCCTCGTAGTCAAACCGCTGCGGCCGCAGATGGCCGTGACGAACGAGAGGTGTTCGCTGTGCGCAAGATTGCTGCTACCTTCCTGGCTTCCCTCGCCCTCTTCGCGGGAGGCTCAACGGCCGGCGTGGCCGCGCTCGCCAACGCCTCGGCGAACTCCCATGCCGTCCTGGCCGACAACCGCACCGCGGGTAGCGACGACCTTCCGCTGTGCTGCTGAGGCCGGAACCGGTCCATGTGCGGGGAGCACGGCAGAGCGCCCCATAAGCGAACTTATGGGGCGCTCCGAGGAAAGGGCGGAACGAGGCGGGTCAGCGCTGCCTTGCATCCTGGGGCGTGGCGGAGATCAGGGTGCTGCGGTGGCCCATGAGCCGCATGCCCTGTCGGTAGGCCCACACGGCCCGCTCGCTCTCGCCGCTCTTCTCCAGGATCTCCGCCAGTTCGGACCAGGCGAAGGCCGCCTGCCGCCCCGCTTCCGAGGCTTCGAGCAGCAGGGCGCCGCGCTCGTAGGCGGCCTGCACCGCTTCGTGGTCGTCCCGCAGCAGATGCGCGGCCGCGAGGACCAGTTGGACCCGAGCACTCTCAAGCCGGTGCTCCGGACCCAGTAGGTCCAGGGCCCGCTGGGCGTGCTCGATGGCGCTGTCCGGCCGGCCGAGCATGACCTCGGCCCGGGCCAACGCGGTCTCCACATAGGCGACGTCGATACTGCTCCCCAGGGACCGCAGTGTGGCGGCGCTCTGTTCGAGCAGTGCCTTGGCCGCCTCCGGGTTCGGATCCTCGGACTGCAGCAGGACGGTGGCGTGCGCGTTGCGTACGCGGGCCAGGGCTCGTTCGTCGTCCCCCTCCGCGTAGATGGCGACGGCCTTCTTGATCAGCGCCAGGGCCTCGTTCGAGCGACCCTGGCGGTGCAGCACCGCGCTGGCGTTCCAGTAGGCGCCCCCCAGTGCCCGGCGGTCGGCGATGATCTCCGCCCGGCTTATCGCCTGGGAGGCCAGGAAGTTGGCGCGGTGCAGATCGCCGCGTTCGCTGTAGACGCCGATCAGGGTGGACAGCAGTTCGAGGTAGGCGACCGTCGGGGGCAGGTCCGCGGCCTCGGCCTCGGCGAGGGCGGCCTCGGCGACCTCGATGGCGTGGGACAGGTTCCCCAGCTCCCGGTAGCAGCGGCACAGGGACATGACGATGCTCAGCTGGTCCACCGTGCCCCGCCCCTCCGTGGTGCACAGCCGGCGCAGCGACTCGAAGTGCGTCGCGGCCTCCTCCAGGTCTCCCTTGTGTTCCAGACACTGGGCGATGCCCAGCTCCACGGCGAAGAAGAGGTCCTTGTGCTCGGTGGCCGACAGCCTGCCTCGCAGGTCGGTGAAGGTCGTCAGGGCCGCGGCCGCATCGCCGTTGCGCAGGGCGAGTTGTGCGTAGTGCAGCTCCACCTCCAAACCGATGACGTCCGGCTTGGCGATCGGTCCCGACAGATAGGCGGCATCGCAGCCCAGCCGCTCGGCAAGCTGGGCCATCACGTCGTCCGAGGGGATGCGCTTCCCGGCTTCCAGCAGGGAGACATAGCTGGGGGACAGGTTGGGCCGCGCCAGGGCCTCCTGCGAGAGTCCGGCCGCCCTGCGGAGTCGTCGGATGCGTGAACCCAAGGATTCGTTCTCGGTCACTGTGACTCCTCACTTGACAGGCCTGAAGGAAACAGGGCCCTGACAGGGGCTTTCCTGGGCCGTTAGGCGATATGGGTGCTGGTGTCGGTATTCTCTCCGATGCACCCTGATATCCGATGCCCGCCTGACCTGCGGAAGCTTCGGTGGGTCACCGAGTCGAGCCGGCGACCGGAGGGTCATGATCCTCGGAGCTTTCCGAGTGTACTGACTAACGGTATAACATTCCAGTCATCATCGCAGTGATGGCGGCGTGTCGCATTGATCGCGACTCCCGGTCTTTGCTGGGCCGGTCCCTTCCGGCTCAGGGGCGCAAGCGTGACCGGGCCTTCTGCTCACCCGTGCATGCACGGGGCCGACGCAGCGCACCCGCCCCTCGCTCAGCCGCCGATTCCCGGTCGTCCCGGGCGACTCGGCCCCGCACGCCCTTCGCTGAGCCTGACTTTCCCTGTCTGCTCCTGAAGATCACCAGGAGGCCCATCCATGACCGCGTCCGCCCCCGACCGCGCCCCCACGCGCACCAGCGCAGCGGCGCTCCCACACCGGGTCGCCCGCAGGCTGCCCGGCCTGCTGCAGGACACCGCCTTCCGCCGGTACTGGACCGCACAGACGGTCTCCCGTCTCGGGGACCAGGTCTCCGCCCTCGCCCTCCCCCTCATCGCGGTCACCGTGGTGCATGCCGACGCGGCCCGGATGGGCCTTCTCGGAGCCGCCGCCTGGCTGCCGAACCTGCTGTTCGGGCTGCACGCCGGACTGTGGGCCGATCACCGTGCCAACCGCCGCCGAGTCATGATCGCCGCGGATGCGGGCCGCATGGTGCTGCTCGCCACGGTCCCGGTCGCCTATACGCTCGGCAGACTGACACTCGGTCAGCTCTACGCCGTGGCCTTCGCCGTCGGCACGCTGTCGGTGTTCTTCGAGGTCTGCAACCCCCCACTGTTCAAGGCCCTTGTGCCACCGACCGCATACGTCCAGGGCAATGCGCTGACCAGCGGCAGCCGAGCCATGTCGAAGGTCGTCGGGCCGAGTGTCGGGGGCTTTGCGGTGCAACTGCTGTCCGCGCCCTTCGCATTGCTCGCCGACGCCCTGTCCTATCTGGTGTCCGCCCTGTTCCTGTCCCGGATCACGCCGGCCGAGGCGCCACCGGCACCCAAGGAGCGGGGCCGGCTGCGTGCGGCAGGACACTTCATCGCGCGTTCGCCCGTCATCCGCAGCGCACTCGCCGCGACGGCCACCGTGAACTTCGGCTGCTTCATGGTCACCACGCTCTTCGTCCTCTACGCCACCACGACCCTGCACCTCAGTCCGGGCCTGCTCGGCCTGGTGCTGGGGGCGGGAGCCGGCGGCGCGCTGCTCGGGGCCGCCCTCGCCACACCGCTGACCCGGCGCATCGGCGTGGGCCGGACGTTCGCTCTCGGATGCCTCGCCATGCCCGCCCCGATGCTGCTCATACCGGCCGCCACCGGGCCCAGGCCGGTGGTCCTCACGATGCTCTTCGCGGCCGAGTTCGGGTCGGGGATCGGCGTCATGTGGCTCGACATCGCCCTGGCCACCATCCTGACCTCCGCGGTCCCCGACGCGATGCGGTCGAGCGTCTTCGGCGCCTATCAGTCCGTCAACCTCGGGACACGGCCCCTCGCGGCGCTCGCCGCGGGAGTGCTCGCGGGCCCGCTCGGCCCGCGCACCACGCTGTGGGCGGGGGCGGCCGGCGCCCTCGCCGCGTTCCTCTGGCTCCTTCCCTCCCCCGTGCTCAAACGCGAGGCACACCACGCCGACCAGGCTGTCTGAGAGGCACAACGCGGCCTCGAAAGTGCCTCCACACTGCCTCCCGCAGTGCCGATTCGGCGCCGACGCCGCGGTTAGCGTGACATCACCGCTCGATGATCGACCACTCGAAACCGGACGTACGCCCGCGTCCGCCGATCAGGGTGGCCGGACAGCGAGTCGGCCGTCGGCCGGCCCCGCACACGGGCCGCGCCGCACCGGCTGCACCTGTCCGGTCACCGCCCAGCTGTCACGTCCTCATGGAGACTTCCGTGGCCCCAGCAGATTCCGGATTCTTCCTCAACGCGTTCCTCGACCAGGTCGCCGCGACGCCTCACGAACCGGCAGTCGAACTCGGCGACCAGCACCTGACCTACGCCGAACTCGACGCGCGGGCAGAGAAGTTGGCCGCCCGGCTGCAGTCCTCGGGCGCCGGGCCCGAGGCCACGGTCGGCGTGCTCATGGAGCCCTCGCTCGACCTCGTCGCCGCCGTACTGGCGGTCGTCCGGTCCGGCGCCGCCTGGCTGCCCCTGGACCCGTCGTACCCCCGTGAGCGGCTCGCCTACATGATCCGCGACTGCGGCGCCCTGCTGGTCATCGCGGACAGCACGGCGCCCGACTGGCTCACGGACCTCGACGTGCCCCTGGTGGACCCGACGAGCGCCGAGCGGACCGGCCCGGCCGACCTGCCACAGCTCACCCCCGAGACGTCGGCGTACGTCATCTACACCTCCGGCTCCACGGGTCGGCCCAAGGGCGTGACGCTCACTCAGCGCGGGCTCGCCAACCTGGCCGAGGCACAGGTCGGACCGTTCGGGCTGCGCCCCGGAAAGCGCGTCCTGCAGTTCGCCTCGCCCAGCTTCGACGCCTCCGTCTTCGAGCTGACCATGGCCCTGCGCTCGGGAGCCACCCTCGTCCTGCCGCCCCGCCGCGACGTGCTGTACGGGCCGGGCCTCGGCGACTTCCTCAAGGACACCCGGATCACGCACATCACGCTGCCGCCGAGCGTGCTCGGGATGGTCCCCCCGATGGAACTCCCGGACCTGGAGACCATCGTCTGCGCCGGAGAGGCCCTGCCCGCACACCTGGTGGACCGCTGGGCCCCCGGCCGCACCATGTTCAACGCCTACGGCCCGACCGAGGCCACCGTGTGGGCCTCCCTCGCCAGGACCCTGCCCGGCGGCGGAAAACCCGTCATCGGCCGCGCGATCGACGGCGTACGCCTCCATGTCCTGGACGAGGAGATGCGTCCGGTGCCGCCCGGAGCGACCGGCGAGCTGGTGATCGCCGGCGCCGGCGTGGCCCGCGGCTACATCGGGCGGCCCGCCCAGACCACCGACCGCTTCGTGCCCGACCCCGACGACTCCGGCCAACGGGCCTACCGCACCGGCGATCTGGTCCGGCTGACACCCGACGGCGACCTCGACTTCCAGGGCCGCATCGACGACCAGGTCAAGCTCAACGGCTTCCGGATCGAGCTCGACGAGATCGCCGGAGTGCTCCGTGAACACCCCGAGGTCCGGGACGTCGCGGTCGTCGTGGGCCGCGTGGGCGACGAGGACCGGCTGCTCGCCTACGCCGTGGCGCCCGGCACCGCGGCTCTGGAACTGCGCGAGTTCGCCGGCGGTCGACTGCCGCACTACATGGTGCCGTCGATCGTCGTCATCGAACGTCTGCCGCTCACGCCGAACGGCAAGCTGGACCGTGCCGCGCTTCCGGCACCCGACCGTGCGTCCCTTGGCCTGGCGGGCGACCGCACCGCCGCCCGCACCGAGACCGAGCGCCGCCTGGCGGAGATGATCGGCGAACTGCTCGCCCTCGACGGCATCGGCGTCCAGGACGACTTCTTCCTGCTGGGCGGCCACTCCCTCCTCGCGGGACGGCTCGCGGCCCGGATCCGTGCCGAGTTCGGCACCGAGCTGCCGATATCGCGGATCTACGAGGAGCGCACGATCGCCGGCATGGCCGAGGCGCTCAGCGGCCACGCCGACAGCGCTCCGCCGCTTCCGCCCGTGACCAGGGCACCGAGGAACCAGCCGCTGCCGCTGTCCTTCCCGCAGGAACGCATCTGGTTCCTCGAACAGCTCTCACCCGGCAACCTCGCCTACAACGCACAGGCCACCATCCGGCTGCGCGGCCCGCTCGACGCGGAGGTCTTCCAGGCGACGCTCACCGAGATCGTGCGCCGCCACGAGATCTTCCGTACCGCGTTCTCGACCGTCGACGGTGTGCCCGTCCAGGAAGTCCGCCCGCCGCTGACCGTGGACCTGCCGGTCGTCGACCTGGGCGACCTGCCGTCCGACGAGCGGGAGCGTCGCACCGAGGAAGTCGTCCGGGACACCATCCGTCGTCCCTTCGAGCTGACCGACCCGCCGCTCGCCCGTTGGCTGCTGATCCGGTACGCCCCGGACGACCACACGCTCGTCCAGGTGGAGCACCACTTCGTGCACGACGGCTGGTCGTTCGCGGTCCTTCTCGACGAGATCCGGGCCATCTACCCCGCACTGGCGGCCGGCCACCCCTCCCCGCTGCCCGAACCGGCCGTCCAGTACGCCGACTTCGCCGCCTGGCAACGGGCCTGGATGCGTGACGACGTCCTCACCCGCCATCTGGACTACTGGCAGCGTCATCTGGACGGCGCCTCGTTCATCCTCGACCTGCCCACGGACCGCCCCCGCCCGCGCGCCCACTCGTTCAGCGGCGCGGCGCTGCGGATCGATCTTCCGACCGAACTGAGCCGCGCGCTCCGCAAGAGCAGCCGGCAGGCCGGAGTGACCCTCTTCTCCTCGATGCTGTCCGGCTTCGCCGCGCTGCTGGGCCGCTACTCAGGGCAGACCGACCTGGTCATCGGCACCGGGGCCGCCAACCGGCGCCTCGCCGAGACGGAACGCATGCTCGGCATGGTGGTGAACACCCTGCCGCTGCGTCTCGATACCTCCGGCTCACCCGGGTTCGGTGAACTCCGCAGCCGTGTGCACGACGTCCTCGTCGACACCGCGGACTGGCAGGACGTCCCGCTGGACCGCCTGGTCGAAGCCCTGGCACCGCCCCGCGACCCCTCACGCAACCCGTTGTTCCAGGCGATGTTCAGCTTCCACAACGCCGCCGTGCCCGATCTGCGGTTCGGCGGGATCGAGGGCACCGTCCTGGAGCGGCACAACGGCTCGGCCAAGATGGACCTCAACATCGTCGTGGTGCCGCGGGCCCAACAGCGCACCGGACAGGACGAGGATCCCGAAGACGACCGGATCACCCTCATCTGGGAGTACGCCACCTCGCTCTTCGACGAGGACACGATGCGGCGCATGGTCTCCCAGTACGTCGCCCTCCTGGCATCGGCCATCGCCGATCCCGACCGCCCGATGGACCTGATCGAGCTGCTCACCGCGGCGGAGGCGGACGGCCACCCCGGTCCCACGGCCGACGCCGGGCCCTCGGCCGGTGTGGGTGAGGAGGTCGTGTTCTCGGGTGGTCTGCTGCCTGGGTTGGTGGATGCGGTGGCGGGGGGTGCCGGTGAGGTGCCGGCGGTGGTGGATGCGAATGGTGTGTTGTCGTACGGGGAGTTGGTGGGCCGGGCCAATCATCTGGCGGTGCGGTTGCGTGCTGCGGGTGTGGTGGCTGATGTGCCGGTGGGTGTGTGGATGGACCGGTCGGTCGAGATGGCTGTGGTGTTGCTGGCGGTGGTGAAGGCCGGTGGTGCGTTCGTGCCGTTGGATCCGGATCTTCCGGTGGGCCGGGTGGTGCGGATTCTGTCGGACGCCGGCGCGTCGCTGGTGTGCGTGGACACGGCACGGGCCGGTCAGCTCGCCGAGGCAGACGCCGAGGAGCAGGGCATCACGGCGCTGGAGTGCGGTGCGGGCATGTTGTGGCAGTCCGCTGTGGTGGGGCCGGATGCCGGGATCACGGGCGAGAACCTGATCTCCGTGTATTACACGTCGGGTTCGACGGGTGTGCCGAAGGGTGTGGCGTCGACTCATGCGGGGTGGGCGAACCGGATGCAGTGGATGCTGGCGCGGTATCCGTTGGGTCGGGGTGAGCGGGTTCTGCACAAGACGGTGCTGAGTTTCGACGATTCGGCGGTGGAGATCTTCTGGCCGTTGATCGCGGGTGCGACGGTGGTGATGTTGCCGGCGGGTCTGCATCGTGATCCGCGGGCGATCGCGGACTGGGCCGAGGCTCATGGTGTGGTCGGGTTGCATTTCGTGCCGAGCATGCTCGGGTTGTTCTGTGACGAGGTCACCGAGGAGCGGCGTGCCGGTCTGGCGGGTCTGCGGTATGTGATCTCCAGTGGTGAGGCGCTCCGTCCCGGCCTGGTGGGGAAGTTCTACGACCGCCTCGGGGCCACGGGTGCCAAGCTGTTCAACCAGTGGGGTGCCACCGAGGTCTCCATCGACTCCACCAGCCATGAATGCGCACCGGATGACCGGTGGGCGGCCGATGTCCCGCTGGGTGAGGCGATCGCGAACAACCAGGTGCTGGTGCTCGACGAGCATCTCAACCCGGTTCCGGTCGGTGTCCCCGGTGATCTGTATCTGGGCGGAGTGGGACTGGCCCGGGGTTACCTGGGCGACGCCCGCAAGACCGCGGGAGCCTTTGTGCCGCATCCGTTCGTGCCAGGTGAGCGGTTGTACCGCACCGGGGACCGTGGGGTGTGGCGGGCCAATGGGACGCTGACGTTCCTGGGTCGTGCGGACAGCCAGGTGAAGATCCGGGGTATTCGGATCGAGCCGGCGGAGATCGAGCACACGGTGCGTCGCTTCCCGGGGATCCGGGATGCGGTGGTGGTCAAGTGGGAGCCGGCGCCGGGGGATCAGCGGCTGGCGGCCTATGTCACCGTCGAGGCGGAGGCGGAGGCGGCCGGTGCGGAGCTGGTGCCGGGGCTGAACGCGTATCTGGCGGATCAGCTGCCGGTCTACATGATTCCGTCCAGTGTCACGGTGCTGGAGCGGATCCCGGTGAACGCCAATGGCAAGACCGACTACCGGGCGCTGCCGGAGCCGGAGTTCGTGGCCGGTGAACAGGGCACGCAGCCGTCCAGTGAGGCGGAGCTGCTGGTCGCGGGTGTCTGGTCGCAGGTGCTGGGCCGACAGGACCTGGACGTGGGCGCCAACTTCTTCGCCCTGGGCGGTCACTCGCTTCTGGCGACCCGGATCGTCTCCCGGCTGCGCAGTGCGCTGTCCGCCGAGATCCCCCTCGCCGTGATCTTCGACAACCCCACCATCCAGACCATGGCCATCGCCATCGAGAACATCCTGCTCGCACGAGACGCGGCCGGGGAGAGGAACCGCTCATGACCATGAGCCCGAGCATCGAACGGGAGCTGGGCGGCGAGGGACGGACGGGCACGGAGGGCGCGGTCGGAGATGCCCCGCTGTCGGCGGCACAACGACGGCTGTGGTTCCTCGAACAGCTCCGCCCCGAACTCGTCGAGTACAACATGGCGCAAGTCCTGGAGCTGTCCGGGGCGCTCGACGCCGAGGCGCTCGACGCGGCGCTGGCGCTCGTCGTGGACCGCCACACCGTCCTGCGCTCCCGCGTCGTACAGGGCACCGACGGCACCCCGTGTCTGCGCGCCGAACCGTCGTCCGTGGTCACCCTCTGGCGCACCGATCTGCGGCATCTCCCCGCCGACGAGGCATACGCCGAGGCGCTGCGGCTGAGCCGCAGCGACACCGAGCGGCCGTTCGACCTGAGCGAGGCCCCCTGGCTGCGCGCACGCCTCACCGAACTGCCCGGCCAACGCCATCTGTTCACCGTCGTCGTGCACCACATCGCTGTGGATGCCGCCTCGATGCAGATCCTGTGGTCCGAACTCTCGCAGGCGTACACGGCCTTCGCGTCCGGACACCGACCGGATCTGCCCGCGCTGCCGATGCAGTTCGCCGACTACGCCTCCTGGGCTGCCCGGCACCTGGACGCCGAGAGCATGGCCGGTGAACTGAGTCACTGGAAGCGGATGCTGGCCGGTGCCAACGCGACCGAACTGCGCACCGACCACCCGAGGCCGGCGGTCCGCAGCGGCCAGGGTGCACGACTGTCCCACGTGGTCGATCCGTCGGTCGCCCGCGGGGTCCGTGAACTCGCCCGCTCGCACTACACGACGCCGTTCATGGTGCTGTTCGCGGCGTTCGCGGCGCTGGTGTCCCGGCACACGGGCAGCCGGGACGTCACGGTCGGCATCCCGATCTCCGGCCGGATGCGCGAGGAGACGGAGCGGCTGATCGGATTCTTCGTCAACACCGTGCTGCTGCGCACCGACCTCGACGGTGACCCGACGTTCGCCGAACTGCTCACCCGGGTCCGCGGTACCACCCTGGACGCCTACGAACATCAGGAGCTGCCGTTCGACCTCCTGGTGGACGAACTGCGGCCGGAACGCGATCTGAGCCGCAACCCGCTGTTCCAGCTGATGTTCAACCTGGTCGAGGAGCAGACCTCCCGGCTGGAGCTGCCCGGGGTCTCGGTCCGGTCGCTGCCCGTCGAGACGGACACCGCACGATTCGACCTCGATGTCACCGTGGTCACCCAGGGGGAGCGGATGGAGGTGCTGCTCTCCTACGCCACCGAGATCTTCGAGGCGGAGACCGTCGGCCGGTTCGCCGAGCACTATCGGCAGGTCCTCGCCCAGGTGGTGGCGCGACCCGACACCCGGCTGGGCGATCTGGAGGTGCTCACCCCGGGGGAGCGGCGACTGCTCCGCCACGACTGGAACGACTCCACACGGCCGGAACCGGCGCGCTTCGTCCACGAACTCGTCGACGAGCACGCCGAGCGCACCCCCGACGCGATCGCCCTGGTCGGCCCCGACGGGGACGAGGTGACCTACGCCCAGCTCGCGGAGCGGTCCACCGCACTCGCGGCCACGCTGCGCGCGGCAGGCGCGGGACAGCAGGCGCCCGTAGGCGTGCTCGTCGAGCGGTCCCCGGAGATGGTGGTGGCCCTGCTCGCGGTCCTCAAGGCGAATGCGGCCTATCTGCCCCTCGAACCGACCTATCCGCGCGACCGGCTCCAGTTCATGCTGGCCGACAGCGGAGCCGCTCTCCTGCTGACCCGGCCGGCGCTCGCGGACTCGCTCGGGCTCGGCGCGGACATCCGCGTCATCGACGTGGGTGAGCCGCCGTCCGTCGACCCGGCGCAGGAGGCACCCGCGTCGGTGCCGGCCGACCGGGACGACCTTGCGTACGTCATCTACACCTCGGGCTCGACCGGGCGCCCCAAGGGAGTCATGGTCACGCACCGCGGACTGGCGAACTTCGCCCAGGACATGGTCCGCAACCTCGAACTGTCCGGCCGGGACGTGCTCTGCACGGTCACCACGATCGCGTTCGACGCCTCCGTGCTGGAGCTGTTCGTACCCCTCAGCTGCGGTGCGCGCCTGGTGATCGTCGACCGCGCGACCGCATCGGACGGGGCGGGCCTGGCGCGGCTGCTCGCGGCGCAGCACGCGACGGTGCTGGCGGCGACCCCCGCCACCTGGCATCTGCTGTTGCTCAGCGGCTGGGATGGCGCCGGCCTCCAGGCCGTCTCCGGCGGCGAGGCGATGTCCACGCAGCTGGCGGCCGAACTGGCACCGAAGGTGTCCCGGCTGTGGAACCTCTACGGCCCGACCGAGACCACCGTCTACTCGACGCTGCACCAGGTCACCCCGGACAACCCGGCGGGCTCGGTGCCGATCGGCCGGCCGATCGCCAACACCCGGCTGTACGTGGTCGACGACCAGCTGCGGCTGGTGCCGGTCGGCGCGGTCGGTGAACTGCTCATCGGCGGCGCGGGCCTCACCCGCGGCTACGCGGGTCGGCCCGGGCTCACCGCCGAGCGGTTCGTCCCGGATCCCTTCGGTACCGGCGAGCGGCTCTACCGGACCGGGGACCTCGCACGCCGGCGTCCCGACGGGACCCTGGAGTACATCGGCCGTGAGGACACCCAGGTGAAGATCCGGGGCTACCGGATCGAGCTGGGGGAGATCGAGTCGGTGCTCCAGCGGTACCCGGCGGTGGCCCGCGCCGCGGTGACGACCGCCGGGGAGGGAATGGGCCGCCGGATCGTCGGCTACGTCTCCTGGCGCGACCAGCCCGACGAGGCCGGTCTGCGCGCCTTCGTGCAGGACCGTCTGCCGCAGTACATGGTCCCGGCGGGCCTCGTCGGCCTGGCCGAGATGCCGATGACGCCGAACGGCAAGGTGGACCGCAAGCGGCTGCCCGAGCCCGACTGGTCGGGAGACACCGAACCGGTCAATCCCCGGGACGTTCTCGAACTGCGGGTGACCTCGATCTGCGAACGGGTCCTCGGCCGCTCGCCCGTGGGCGTCCGGGACGACTTCTTCGCCGTCGGAGGCAACTCGCTCACCGCCTTCGAACTGGTCGAGGCGGTACGGCGGGAGCTGGGCGTGAGCGTGCCCCTCAGCACGTTCTTCCGGGAACCGACCGTCGAGGGACTCTGCGCGGCGCTGCCGGACGTGTCCGCCGTCGCCGACCAGCTGCTCGTGCCGCTCGCGACCGGTCCCGACCGCTCCGGCCCCCCGCTGTTCCTGGTCCACCCGCACGGCGGCGGCGTCAGCTCCTATGTGAGCCTGGGCCGGGAGCTGGACGGCCGGCTCACCGTCCACGGCATCGAGGCGGTCGGCTACAACACCGACACGTCCCCCTTGAACACGGTCGAGGACATCGCAGAGCGCTACCTCCGCGACATCCGGACCGTCGACCCGGAGGGGCCCCGCCTGCTGGCCGGCTGGTCCTTCGGCGGCGTCGTCGCCTACGAGATGGCGGTCCAGCTCGAACGGGCCGGTCGGCCCGTCGAGGCGCTGATTCTGCTGGACTCGCCGGTTCCGGGCTCGGCGGACCTCGTAGGAGACGAGGACGTGCTGTCCCGGTTCGGTGCCGACGCGGGACTCGCGGCGGAGGAGATGGAGTCGCTCGACGACGAGCAGCTCATCGCCGCACTGGTCCGGCAGTCGCATCAGGCGGGCCGACTGCCCGGCCGCGTCGAGTCGACGGCGGTGCGCCGCATGGTGGCCGTCGCCAGGGCGAACGCCGTCGCGGCCGGCCGCTACCGGCCGGCGGCGAGGATCGGCGCGGACGTTCACCTGCTGACCGTCTCCGAGAGCCACCCGACGCTGAAGGGCCCCGACGTCGACCCGGTCGCATGGCAGGCGCTCACCCGTGGCCATGTCCACCGGGTGCCGGTCCCCGGCAACCACCACGACATGGTGCACCCGCCCCACGTCGGCGAACTGGCGGCCCGCATCGCCGAGATCGCCCGATCCCTGCACGGCACCGCGACGACCGAGGACACCCGATGAGCGCCGTCACGTACGTCCAGGAGGTGCGCGCCCGGCAGGACCGCGGCGCGGTCGGCAACCTCAACCCCACGACCCACACCACCGAGGAGGCGTAGGTGGAGATCGGCCTGAAGAGTCAGGACCTCCTGGCATCACCGGGCAGCCACGACCGGACACAGCTGGAACAGGCACCCGGAGCACTCGAACACGGCACACTCCTGGGCACGGGCACCGCCCCCAGCCACCATGGCGAGCTGCTGCAAGGCGTGTTCGAGGACGACGGCAGACTGCGCCGCGGCCTCGTCACCCTGCCCTGCGCCCTGTTCGCCAGCAACGCCACGGTACGGCTGAGCCCTTGGGAACCGGAGCTGACCGTCACGCCCTCCTGGAAGACCAAGGCGCTGCACGCGGCACGCAGCACCCTCGACGTCCTCGGCATGAGTGCCTACGGCGGACAGCTTGAGCTGCGCGGCGACGTCGCCGTAGGCCGCGGACTCGGCTCGTCCACCAGCGATGTGACGGCGGCGATCCTCGCCGTCCTCAACGCGGCCGGTCGGCATCTCGCGCCGGAGACGATCGCCCGGCTCGCCGTCGGCGCCGAGGCCGCCACCGATCCGCTCATCTACTCCGATCGCATGCTGCTGTTCGCGCAGCGCGAGGGCGCGGTGATCGAGGACTTCCATCGGCCCGCACTGCCGATGGAGGTGCTCGGCTTCTCCTCCGTCGACAAGGAGATCGACACTCTGGCCCTGCCCCCCGCGCGGTACAGCGCCTGGGAGATCGAGTGCTTCCGCGCGCTGCGCGGCCTGATGCGGCGCGCGGTCGGCCGGGGCGACATCACCGAGCTGGGGCGCATCGCCACGGCGAGCGCCCGTATCAATCAGCGTTTCCTGCCCGTGCCGCACTTCCACCGCCTGCTGGAGATCGCCGAGGAGACGGAAGCCCTGGGGATACAGGTGGCGCACAGCGGCTCGGTGGCGGGCCTGCTCTTCGACCCCTACCGACCCCGGCTCGACGGGCAGCTGGCCCTCGCCGCCCGTCGGCTTGCCGAACTGCGATTGACGAACCATTGGCGCTACACCGCCGGGAGCGACAGCCATGTCACTTATGCACGCGAGTCGTAAACCCTTCACCAGCGTGGTCGACGGCCACATCCTGCCCAAGGTCATCCGCCTCGAGGACGACCTGTACGCGGCCGCCTTCCATCTGATGAAGCTGCTGCCCGCCCACTTCATTCTCCGCAGCGCGGCCGAGACGGGCGCCCTGGCCCCGGACGCCACGGTCGTGGAGACGACCTCCGGCACCTTCGGGCTCGGCCTCGCCATGGTGTGCAGGCTCAAGGGCATCCCGCTGATCCTCGTCGGCGACCCGGCGATCGACCCGCCGCTGCGCCGACGGCTGCAGGCCCTGGGCGCCCGCGTGAGCCTCGTGTCCGGCCCGGAACTGCACGCCAAGGGCGTGCAGCAGGCGCGCTTGGACCGGGTGGCCCGTATCCAGTCCCGGCTGGACTCGTACTTCACCCCCGGGCAGTACGACAACCCGCTCAACCCGGTCTCGTACGGCGCGGTCGCCGAACTGCTGCTGGAGAGCCTGGGCAGCCTCGACGCCCTTGTCTGCCCGGTGGGATCCGGCGGCTCCTCCTCCGGAATCGGCTCGTTCCTGCGCGCCCTGAACCCGCGGATGAGGCTCATCGGAGTGGACACGCCGGGCAGCGTGCTCTTCGGGGCGCCCGCCGGCCCGCGGCAACTGCGGGGCCTCGGGAACGGACTGGTCCCCCCTGTGCTGGACCACACACTGTTCGACGAGGTGCACTGGCTGGACGCGCCCCTCGCGTTCGCGGCGACCCGGCGACTGCACTGCGACCACTGCCTCTACATGGGTCCGACGAGCGGCGCAGCGCACCATGTCGCTCGGTGGTACGCCCGACGCCATCCCGGCCTCAGGGTCGTGGCCCTGTTCCCCGACGAGGGCCACCGCTACACGAGCACCGTCTACAACGACGCGTGGATGCGCCGCAACGATCTGCTCACCCCCTCGATCCCCGACGGCCCGCGCACCCTGGACCATCCCGCCCAGGTGGCCGGTTCCTGGTCGCGGTTCGCCTGGGACAGGCGGCCGCGCGAGGAGGTCGTCGCCCTGATGGACGGAGCCACGGTATGACCCAGGACCTCCTCGTCCTCGTGGAGAGCAACACCACGGGCACCGGACGACTGTTCCCGGAGGCCGCCCGAGCCCTCGGACTGCAACCGGTCCTGCTGGCGTCCGACCCGGCCCGCTACTCATGGGCCGGCGACGTCGAAGTCGTCCGCGCCGAGACGGACAGCACCGAGGCCGTGGTGGACGCCTGCCGGCGCCTGGCGGCCACCGGGCGGATCGCGGGCATCAGCACCAGCTCCGACTACTTCGTCGGGACCGCCGCCGCAGCGGCCGCCGCGCTGGGCCTGCCGGGCCATGCACCGGAGGCCATCGCCGCGGTCCGGGACAAGGGAGTCCAGCGACGCCTTCTCGCCGACCAAGGCGTGCGGGTACCACGGTTCACCGTGGTCGCCGGCGTGGACGAGGCGCTGGAAGCGGCCGAGTCGATCGGATACCCGGTCGTCGTCAAGCCGGTCACCGGCAGTGGAAGTCTCGGCGTGCGACGGTGCGCGGACCCCGTGGAGACGGCCCGGCATGCGGCCCTGGTGCTGGCGCGCGGACACAACGAGCGGGGCGTTCCCGTGCCGCGCCGCCTCACCGTCGAGGAGTTCATGACCGGCGAGGAGTACTCGGCCGAGGTCCTGAACGGCGACGTGGTCGGCGTGACGCACAAGCATCTGGGGGCACTGCCCCTGTTCGTGGAGACCGGGCACGACTTTCCGGCGCGGCTCGCGCCCGCCGTGCACGACGCGGTGTGCCGGGCCGCCGAGGCCGCGGTCCGGGCACTCGGCCTCACTCTCGGCCCGGCCCACGTGGAACTGCGGGTGGACCGAGAGGGACCCGTCCTCATCGAGGTGAACCCCAGACTGGCCGGCGGTTGGATCCCGCGACTCGTCCAGGAGGCGACCGGGATCGATCTGATCCTGGAGACGGTCAAGGCGTTCTGCGGCCGGGCGTCCACGCCGGACGCGACCGCCCGCGGCGGGGCCGCGATCCGCTTCGTGCTCGCCCCGGACGACGGAGTGCTCTCCCACTTCGACGGGGTGATCGAGGCGCGCACGGTGCCGGGCGTCACCGACGTCGAGATCTACCGCGAGCCGGGCACCGAGATCACCGTCGCCGGGGACTTCCGGGACCGGATCGGCCATGTGCTGGCCCGGGCCGATTCCCCGGCCGCGGCCGCCGCGGCCGCCACCGAGGGCGTACGCCTGATCCGCCCGGTGCTGGTCACCGGGACGGAGGTGCCGGCATGACGAACTCCGGACGTCTGCGGTCGGCGGCCTCGCCCGAGATACGGCGGATGCTGCTGGAACGCCGCGACCCGCCGCGACCCGCCTGGAAAGCGGAACTCGATCGCATCTCGCAGGTCGACCTCGCCCATGTCGTCATGCTGTCCGAGCGGGGCATCACGGACGAGGACACCGCATCGGCGCTGCTCTCGGCGATCCGGGAACTACGCGAGAAGGACTACGAGCCGCTCGAGACCCTTCCCACCCCCCGCGGCCTCTACCTCGCCTACGAGGGCTATCTGATCGAGACGCTCGGTGACGAGGTCGGCGGCGTACTGCAGACCGGACGCTCACGCAACGATCTCGGCGTCACCTGCCTTCACCTGGCGCTGCGCGATCCCTTCCGCCGGCTGTCCGCCGAACTGAGCGGCCTGGGCACCGTGCTGACCGACCAGGCACGCCGGTACCGCGAGGTACTGATGCCCGCCTACACGCACTTCCAGGCCGCCGTGCCCATCACCTACGGTCACTATCTGCTGGGTCTTGCCCAGGCCCTGGAACGCGACGCCGAAGCGCTGGCACAGGCGGGCCGGACGCTCGACCGGTGTCCCCTCGGCGCGGGCTCCATCGGCGGGACCACCGTTCCGATCGACCCCTCCCGCACGGCCGAACTCCTCGGCTTCGGCGAACCGGTACACAACTCGGTCGACGCGATCGCCACCCGCGACACGGCGCTACGGCTGCTGTCCGCCGCGGCGGTGCTGGGGGTCACGCTCGACCGTGCGGCCCTCGATCTGCTGATGTGGTCCAGCGCCGAGTTCGGCCTGGTGACCATCCCCGACGGGCTGGTCGGTTCGAGCTCGATGATGCCGCAGAAGCGCAACGCGTTCGTGCTGGAGCATGTGCAGGGCAAGTCCGCGGCCGCGCTCGGCGGATTCGTGGCCGCGGCGAGCGCGATGCGGGGGACACCCTTCACGAACTCCATCGCCGTCGGCACGGAGGCCATGAGCCACGTCATGCCGGCCCTGGACGCGACGATCGACGCGGTGCGAATCCTTCGGCTGGCCCATGAGGGCGCGGAGCCCGTCCCGGAGGCGATGGCGGCGCGGGCCACGGAGGGACTGACCGACGCGACCGCGACGGCGGAATGGCTGGTGCGGCGCGGTGTGCCGTTCCGACGCGCCCATCACCAGGTGGGGGAGGCCGCCCTGGCCGTGGTGGAGGGCCGGGCCGGCTCGCTGTGGTCGGCCCTGGCCGACCAGGGGCACATTCCGGCCGAGTCCCGGCAGGAGGTGCGCCCCGAGACCGTGTGGCGGGCCGCGGAGTTCGGCGGCGGCCCGGGCCTGCCCGCCTTCGAGCGGAGCGTGGAACCCCTCGCATCGCGGTGGCAGGAACACGGCAGGGCACTCACCGGGTGGACCACCCGCTGGCAGGACGCAAACGAGCGACTGCGCGATGCCGTCACAGCGCTCACGAGCCGGGCGGGAACGGATGCCGCGCCCGCTTCACGAGAGGAGATCATCCATGGCTAGCACCGGTCCCTCGGACGTGGTGGAGCTGCGCAGCGACACGTTCACCCTGCCCACGCCGGAGATGCTTCAGGCGATGACGACCGCGGCACTCGGCGACGACGTGTACGGCGAGGACCCCACCGCGCGGGAACTGGAGCTGTTCGCGGCGTCGTTGCTCGGCAAGGAGGACGCCTGCTTCATGCCGAGCGGCACCATGGGCAACCTCGCCGCCCTTCTCGCCCACTGCCCTCGCGGCACCAAGGCCCTGGCCGGCGCCGAGTCGGACATCTACATCTACGAGGCGGGCGGGGCCTCCTACTGCGGTGGCGTGATCGTCGAACCCGTGGCCAACGCCGCCGACGGAACGATGGCGCTCGCCGACATCGAGGCGGCCTTCCCCGCGGATCCCGACGACCCGCAGTTCGCGCTGCCCGCGCTCCTGTGCCTGGAGAACCCGCAGAACCGCAGCGGGGGACGGGTCCTGCCGCTGGAGTACCTCGCCGAGGTCGCCGCGCTGGCACGGTCCCGTGGCGTGGCGGTCCATCTCGACGGCGCGCGGATCTTCAATGCGGCGCTCGTCACGGGCGTCCCGGTGCACGTCATCGCCGCGTACGCGGACTCGGTGCAGTTCTGCCTGTCCAAGGGGCTGTCCGCGCCGGTAGGATCCATCGTCGCCGGCAGCGGCGAGTTCATCACCTCCGTGCGCCGCATCCGCAAGATGCTCGGCGGCGGGATGCGTCAGGTCGGGGTGCTGGCCGCCGCGGGGCTGGTCGCCCTGCGGGAGATGACGGCCCGGCTGGAGGACGACCACCGCACCGCCCGGCGGCTCGCCGAAGGGCTCACAGCGCTTCCCGGGGTCACGGTCGAGCCCGTCGAGACGAACATGGTCTTCTTCCGGGTCGACACCCGCGGCCTGTCACAGGCCGACTTCATGACGCTCGCCTGGGCCGAGGGCATCCACCTCGCGGAACTCGGCCGCGGCCGCATCCGCGCGGTCACTCATGCCGGGGTGAGCGACGCGGACATCGACCGGGCGCTGGCCGTCTTCCGGCGGATCCTCGCTCCGGCCCCCCTGGCCGCCGCCTCGCACCATTCCTGATCCACCGTCCCTCACGTTCCGTCCACACCAAACCATGTCCATCGAACGGAGAACCGTCATGCAGCAGCACACCCGCCAGTGGCTCGTCGTCGTCAACGAGGAGGAGCAGTACTCGGTCTGGTCGGCCGACCGTGACATCCCGCAGGGCTGGCGGGCCGTCGGCGTCACCGGCTCGAAGGAGGAGTGCCTCGACCACATCGAGCAGACCTGGACCGACATGCGGCCCCTGAGTCTGCGGCGCGCCATGGCGGAGCGCGGCGTCGCGGCCTGACACCTCACGCAGGAGTGCGTCCCGTACCGGAACACCGGTACGGGACGCACCCCGCGCTGTTGCCACGGTGGTCGGCTGCCGCCCTCCGATCAGGCCAAAGGGAGGACTCAACAGCCCACGTCCGCCTGGCTTCCGGGTCGGCTGCGGTCCGGAGTGCCTAGGCTGTCACCGCTACGGAAGGGCGGTGCCATGGATGCTGACTCCCGGACCAGGGCCGCGATCGAGGAGCACTGGCGGGCCTCGGAACGCGGGAACACCGAAGCCGAGCACGCCATCTACGCCACGGACGCGATCCTGGACTACCCGCAGTCAGGTGAGCGGTTCCGGGGCCGCGCGACGATCTCGGCGCAGCGCGGTGGGCACCCGGCCGACCGGCACTTCAGCGTCCAGCGCATCACCGGCCAGGCGAATCTATGGGTGAGTGAATGCATCATCACCTACGACGGTGTGCCTTCGTACTCGGTGAGCATCATGGAATTCGCCGACCAGCACGTGGTGCACGAGACGCAGTACTTCGCCGACCCGTTCGACGCGCCGGCCCGGCGGGCCGCGCTCGCGGAGCCGATGCCGGGCCGAACCATCGCCGGAGCCTGATTCCGCCGGCCGAAGGCCCCGCTCGACCACCCACCGCTCGGGCAGCGGATGCACCCTGTGGACGCGGGCCGCCTGACGACCTCCAGCCGGATTCCAAGAAGAAGTCCCTGACCACCAGCTGCCTGGATCGGATGTCCTCTAGGCGTCGCCGACGGCCACCGCACGGCTGCGGTTGTCCGCGTACGAACGGTGCACCACGAGGGGGTGCAGCTTCCGCGACAGGTACCGCTGACCGGCGGAGGGCGAGGACGAGCCGTACAGGTGCCGCACCTGGTGCAGGATCGAGAAGCGGGGCTCCGTACCGTCCTGGTGCTCGGTTCGGACCAGGCCGTACGTCACGAGGGTGAAGACGATCGCGGCGGCTTCGGCGTCCGATGTCCCCGCCGCACGCGCCGCCTCCGCGATCGACCAGCTCGTCAGGCTCCGGGCCGTGGTCGCGAGGAGGGACACAGCGGGCCGCGGCAGCCGGTCGAGCGTCTGACGCAGCCGGGAGGCGGGGTCGGGCGGATAGGAGCCCGCGGTCGGGGGCGCGGTGAGACTGAACGGATCACGGCTGACCTCGGCCAGCAGCTGTTCCGGGGAGCGGACCAGGCACCAGTCCCCGGCGAACTCCAGGACCCGGGGGAGACCGTCGAGCCGTCGGCACAGTTCCGCGACGATCGCGGAGTTGGAGGCGTCCAGGCCGAACGCCGGCTGGTGGCAGCGGATCTGTGCGCAGAGCAACCGGACGGAGGCGACGTCGGCGAGTTCTTCCGTGACGCGGTCCACCGTCGGGTCGGGAACGGCCAGGGGGGACAGCGGCAGCACCTGCTCGCCCGGGATGCCGCACGGCCCGGGCGCCGTGAGCAGGATCTGCGGTCTGACGGGATGCTGCAGGAGGGATGCGATCCGGCCGAGGCCCGGACGCGAGAGGTCGGTGTCGTCCAGGACCAGGAGCATCCGACGTACCGACAGGTCCTTCGCGAGGTCGTCCACGGGGACCGCATCGCCCCGCGACAGCCACCGCACCGGGACTCCGCCGACGGTGGACTGGAAGCGGGCCGCTTCGGCGGCCAGGCGGGACTTGCCCACGCCGGGTACGCCGACGACGCTGACGAGCCGCCGCTCCGGAACGTGCAGCAGCCGGGTCAGGGAGGAGAGTTCGGCCTCTCTGCCGACCAGGCAGTTCGGCGCGTTCCACGGAGGCGTGAGGGCGTCGTCGCCCCCCACGGCCGTGGCGGCGGTCCGTGCGGCCAGCGCCGCCTCGATCAGCGCGTCCCGCTCGGTCGTGCGCAGGCCGAGCCCGTCCGCGAGCAGTCGGACGGTCTCCGGCCGTGGCGAGGAGACCTTGCCCAACTCCAGATTCCTTATGGCACGGACGCTCACGGTGGCCAGATCTGCGAGATGACGCTGGGTGAGACCTGCCCGACGACGATGATTTCTGAGAAGGAGACCGAAGTCCCGGTGCGTTCGACTGTCGCTCATGATCTCTCTCGGAAAAGGCTCGCGTGGCATGCCTGTCAACAAGTCCCATAAGGGGCTTGACATCGTTGCCAAGGCTCATCACACCCAACGCGGCTACGGTGCCCGGCGGGATACGCGACGCGTTCGACGGCCACTGGTGGATTGTCAATCTGACTACAGTGACTCAAATATTGACTAGCTTGTCAAGTTGCGCCCGAGGCGTCATCTTGCTCGCGGTTGAGCTGAAGGGGGCGACGGCAGATGCCGTCGCCCCCTCGTGTTCGCGTTGGAGATCAGCAGCAGAGTGGCAGGTCAGGGCCCTGTCCGTGCATCGGCCTGAAAGTCTGAGGGGTGGCGTCATGGGCGAGTTGGGCCGTTCCTGTCACGGCGTGCCTCGACAGTATTTTGTGTGCCGCCGCTTCCCCGGGTATGGAGAGACATAACAGCACCATGGTGACCGGCGCGAAGCACCGCGTTCGGACCTGTTTCATGAAGTTTCTCTCCTGAAGGATTTCTCTGTCGCAGCAGAGGGAGTCGCTTCCAAGCCAACCCGTCCTTTTTGCGGTCGACTTGAGTGCCGCATGAAAGATTGACAGGCCATGACTAAGGCAGTCAATGCCGACACGGCGGGTGCTTTATGTCCCTAGTGTCGAGTGATGACTCCTTCACCCCGTAAGTCCCTGAGTCGCAATAACTGCATTAGGGGACAAAAGGCGCCTGTGGGGCGGTTCCCGGCCTCCAGGCGAGGAGGATCACCCGGATCAAAGGCGTGACAAGGAGTCAAGGGCAATACGCACGACAGCGCCCCGGGGCCGCCCTTCTGCGCCCCGGGGCGCTGTCGTGCGCCGTCCGTGAGTGGGTCTCAGCGGGAGGTGAGCAGCCCTTCGCGCAGCCGGGCCAGCATGCGTGACAGCAGCCGCGAGACATGCATCTGGGAGACCCCGAGGCGCTCGCCGATCTGAGCCTGGGTGAGTTCCTCGACGAACCGCATATGGATGATCTGCCGATCGCGCTCGTCCAACTCGGCGATCATCGGGGCCAGCGCATGGAAGTCCTCCACCAGCTCCAGTGCTGCGTCCTCGGCGCCGATGAAGTCCGCCAGCGCGGTCTCGCCGTCCTCGTCGGTGCTGATCGCGGCATCCAGGGAGGAGGAGTTGTATCCGTTGGAGGCCAGCCTTGCCTCGATGACCTCCTCCTCCGAGAGGCACATCAGCTCCGCCAGCTCCTTCGTGGTGGGGACGCGGCCCAGTCGGCTGCGCAGTTCCTCCGTCGCCCTCGCCAGCTGCACCCGCGCCTCCTGGAGCCGGCGCGGCACATGGACGGCCCAGGAGGTGTCGCGGAAGAACCGCTTGATCTCGCCGACGATGTACGGCACTGCGAACGAGGTGAACTCCACCTCGCGCGAGAGCTCGAACCGGTCGATGGCCTTGATCAGTCCGATCATGCCGACCTGGACGATGTCTTCCATCTCCTCCGGTCCACGGCTGCGGAACCGGGCGGCCGCGAAACGGACCAGGGACATGTTCATCTCGATCAGCGTGTTGCGCGCGTACTGGTACTCGAGCGTGCCCTCGTCCAGCACGGTCAGCTGGTCGAAGAACAACTTCGACAGCTCGCGGGCGTCCCGCGGGGCAACCCTCGACGGGTCGGCGACCTCCGGCAGTGCAGCTGTGCCCGCCTCCGCCGCCGTTGTCGTCATCGCCGACATCATGTTCCCTCCCGGATCGACTACGTGCGTGTGAGCCCGCTTCGGGCCGACGACACTCCGCCTGCCCCGAGGCCGGGAGACTATGCCTGACGATCCGTTCCCCCGCCGCCTCGGCGTGTGGCGGCGGGCCGCCGTGCGGGCGACTACAGCAGGTGAGGTGTGCGAGGCGGCCGTGTCCCCGGCTCGTTGTGGTGTCGCAGTGAGGGACCTGCTCGCCAGCGAGGCACTCGGGAGCGGTATTGACCAAGATGCGACGGAACTTGTCCGATCCGGGTGGTTGAACGCGCCGGTAACCGCAATCATGCCATTTACGCACCGTAGCGGTAGGCATTCGTTTGAGTGAGCGGGTAGCGTCCCCACACACACGAGCGGGCCCCGGCACGGCGGGATACCAGACCGGGGCCCGACTCAACTCTGTTCAACGATCGAGGAGATGACATGCCTCCTGACCGAAACAACGACTTCGGCCGGCCACTCGAGCGGAGCCGGTCGCAGCGGTTCGACCGTAACATCCCGCACACGGGCGCGGTTGAAACCCGCGACCTGCGTGACAGGGAAGTCAACATGCAGGTAGGGGCGTTCGTCGCCGCCCCGGTCCTGGGCATCGTGCTGGTCCTGCGGCCCGAGCTGTACCAACTCGCCGCAGCGGCGATCTGCATGCTGCTGGCCGCAACCCGTCGCTCCGACCTGCGCTACCGGCGGCTTCGTATCGCCTGACGGCCGGTCGGCCGCCCCCGGGCGGTTCGAACTGCCCGGGGGCGGCCGCCCGACCGGCGGCACACCGATCACCCGCCCAAGGAGCCGGGCCGAGTTCGGCTGACGGCTTCTGCGGAATCTCTCAATTTCCGTGACCCAGCCCGGTGGCACTTGCCCGCAAAGGATGCCCGATCCCATGACGCCCAAGGACCCAGGCCCCGCCCACTGCCTCAACCCCGACTGCGGCAAACCCATTGACCGCGTCGGCGGCTCCGGCAGGCCGCGCCATTACTGCAACGACGTCTGCGGTCGCGCCTACCGCAGGGCGCGCAAGAAGCACCCGACCCCGGACGCGGTCGCCCACGACCTCTTCGCCGACGAGGTATCCGACGATCTGGCGCGCGGCGTCGAACACCTGCGCCGGCTGACCCGTACGCGCCAGCCGCTCGCGGGACTGAGTCTGCTGCGCATCGTGGAACGCGACCTGGAGGACCTGAAGGTCGCCCTGGTGCAACAGGCCCGCGACCAGCGGGAGAAGAACGCCGAGATCGCCCGTTCCCTGAGCCTGCCGCCCGAGCAACTCACCCGGAAACTCTCCTCGGACGCCGTCCGCCGAAGAATGGCCAACCGCCGGCAGCGCCCCCGCAACGGCCCGGCCCGGCCGACGGAACCGGAGGCCGCCGCCTCGGCACCGCTCATCAGCATCCCGCGCCAGCGCCGGCCCCCGGCCGGGCCGGGCGGCGCCACGCCGTTCCGGGCCAGGGAGCCGGACCGGCACCCCGCGGGGCCGGCCGCGGTCCTCACCCGCGCCCTGTCCCAGCTTCAGCGCGTCAGCACCAAGTCCTTCCGCCGGCTCGCCGAGGACACCGACATATCTGCCTCCTACGTCTCCCGGGTCCTCAGCGGCGAGCGCTGCCCTTCGTGGAAGATCACGCGTGCGCTCACGCTCGCCTGCGGGGGAGACCCGGCAGAGATCCAGCCCCTGTGGGCGGCCGCCCGCGGACAGACACCGAACCAGCGCGGCAGCCTGCACGAGGCCCTGCGCGGACTGCACCTGTCCGCCGCTCGGCCTGCCACGGCCGATCTCGGTGCGCGCAGCGGCCTGAGCCCCCGAGCCGTCACCGGAATGCTCAGCGGCAGCACGCTGCCAGCCTGGGAGGACGTCGAGGAACTCGCCCATGCCCTGGGCGCCGAGGCCCCGCCCCTACGGCCGTTGTGGAACGCCGCACGCGCCGCGGCGGCGGGGCCCCTCGAACCGCCGCCTGCCTTTCCGCTCGCCCTCCGTACACCCGCCGAGGTCCTCGGATGACTCCACACACCCTCAGGCAACCCCTCCGTACATCCGCGTCCTGTTCCCGCGTGTCGTCTCCGTCGTCGCGGCCACGTGGCGTCCCGCCCCGCCAGGAGGCCCCGCTCACCGCCGTGCTGCCGCCTGCCTTCGAGGCGTTCTGCGCGCTGCACCGCGACCACTACCTCGACTACGCGCGCGTCCATCTGCCGGACGACGAGGCGCACGGCTTCGTCCGCGGCGTCCTGGGGGAACTGGCGGTCCGCTGGCCGTATGTCGTCAGCCATCCCAATCCCTCCGCGCGGGCCTGGACCCTGCTGAGCGCTCGGATCCGGGCCCGGCGGCCCCTGCCCGCCCCGCTCGACACCTGTCCGGCCCCGCAGTACGACGCCCTCGTGCTGCACTGCCTGCTGGAGTACAGCAGCACGGCCGCCGCCGAGACCATGGGCGTGGAGCCGAGCAAGATCCGCTACCTGGTCTGCTCCGCGTCCGCCGCCACCCGCAGGGCCGCCCGCCGACTGCGCCCCGATCCGCCGGGGGACCTGCCTTGGGGGTGCCGAGCATGAACTCGGCCTCCGGAGCCCGAACTGACGGTGAGGCTCGGCCGCCGTCGCGGACGTCGTCGGAGATCCAGGAGCCGTGGATCACGACCGGGACCCTCGGGACGGATGTGTTCCGGGGACTACCATGTCCGTTATGCGCGCAATTACTGTCCATCGCTATGGTGGTCCGGAGACCCTGGAACTGACAGAGGTCGACGACCCCAAAGTCGGTCCCGACTCGGTGCTCGTGCGGGTGAAGGCCGCGGGAGTCAACCCGGTCGACTGGAAGATCGTCGCCGGATACCTCGACTCGATCATGTACATCCACTTCCCTCTCATCCCCGGCTGGGACGTCGCGGGCGTCGTCGAGGCGGTCGGCCTGGACGCGACCGAGTTCTCGGTCGGCGACGAGGTCTTCGGCTATGTCCGCAAGGACGAAGTGCAGCACGGCACTTACGCGGAACTCGTCGCGGCGCCCGTGCGCACCCTCGCCGGCAAGCCCGCCTCGCTGAACTGGCAGCAGGCGGCCGGGGTGCCGCTGGCAGGACTCACGGCCTGGCAGTCGTTGGCCCGGGTGGGGGTGTCCTCGGGCGACACGGTCCTGGTTCATGCGGCGGCCGGCGGCGTCGGGGCCTTCGCCGTGCAGATCGCGGTGGCTCAGGGAGCCCGGGTCATCGGTACGGCGAGCGAACCCCACCACGACTTCCTCCGCTCCCTGGGCGCCGAACCCGTGACCTACGGCGACGGGCTGGCCGAGCGGGTGCGGTGGCTCGCACCTGAGGGAATCGACGCGGCAGTGGACTACGTGGGCGGGGACGCGGTCGCCGTGTCCCAGGAACTGCTGAAGGACCGTTCTCGGGTCGCCTCGATCGTCAACCCCGAGGTCACCGAGCACGGCGGTCACCATGTGTGGGTCCGTCCGGACTCCGCGGACCTCGCGGAACTGGCCCGCCTCGCCGACGCCGGCAAGCTCGACGTCCATGTCGAGCAGGCCCTGCCGTTGGCCGAGGCCGCCGAGGCGTTCGGCCGCAGCAAGAGCGGGCGGACCCGCGGCAAGATCGTGCTCGAGGTCGGACACGGCGACTGACGACACGGTCGGCCCGTTGCCCGGGGCCGGTGGGGGAGCCCTGGCGCTCGTCGACCGGGCGCGGCCCCGCCGACCGCCGGGCGTGAACCAAGTGGACTACGGGGCCGGTGCAACCGTATGTTGCGCATGCCGCGCGTGAGGTTCCGGGGAGGAACGGCGTCCGGCGTTTCGACCACACCTCGGGGGATGCTCCACCATGCTCTGTTCGCGCTGCCATCAGTTCGCCGCTGTACCGGGCGGCACCTTGTGCTCCCAGTGCGCCGCCGCTCCGGCACCGACGGCCCGGTCGGCCGCGGTCGTGCCCGAGGCCTTCCTGCGCTCGCCCGTCGGGCTGGGCCGCGCGACCGCCATACTGCTCGGACTGGTTGCCGTCACCGATCTGTTCGCGATCGGGGCGGACGTCTTCATGTACAACGTGTCGGGTGATCTGGCCGACGGCGCCGTCGGCGACGCCGTGAGCCGCCGGGCCGACCGCGCGGACGCGCTCTACGCCGCAGCCGGCATGGCCCAGACGGCCGCGATGCTGACCTGCATGGTCGTGTTCCTGTGCTGGTTCTACCGAGTACGGGTCAACGCCGATGTGTTCGAGCCGAACGGGCACCAGAAGAAGCGTGGCTGGGCGATCGGCGGCTGGTTTACACCGATCGTGAACCTCTGGTTTCCACGCCGGATCACACTGGACATCTGGGACGCGAGCAGCCGATGGGGTGCGCCCAGGTCGCACGGCCTCGTCAACACCTGGTGGGCGCTGTGGATCATCTCACTCCTGGCCGAGCGGGCCGGCTTCTCCGCCTACCGTCGAGCCCACACCGCTCAGGAACTGCGCAGCGCGGTCCCGCAGGTGCTCCTCGCGGACGTCACCGACATGGCGGCCGCGCTGCTCGCGATCCTCGTCGTACTGCGGCTCACGCGTATGCAGCACGAGAAGGGGCTGCAGGGCGCGGTGCTGCAGCCGGTCGTGGTCTGACGTCCCGAGGGGTCGAGTCGCCAAGCCACCGGGTTGCCAAGTCGCCAAGTCCATGGCCGGTCGATGTCGTCCGAACCGTTGTCACCGGGCGCTTCTGCCTGGTTGGGTATCCCGCTGGCACGTGACGGGCATGGCAGGCCCGGCGGATGAGTGCGACAGGCGTGGCGGGCCGATGAGGGAGCGGGTGCGAATGGCAGCGGAAACGCGGGCGGTGGACGACGGGAAGACCCTGCCCGACGGGCTCGGACAGGCGATCCGTGAGACGGCCGCGGACATCGCGGCGCTGTTGCGAGCGGCGGCCGACACGACGGTCCCCGTGCCCGGCTCGGAATGGACCGTGGGCGAGGCGGCGGCCCATCTGGCGGTGGCCAACGAGCTGATGGCCGACCTCGCGGCGGGCCGCGAACGCCCCTACGGCGACGGCACGCCGCAGAGCCTGGCCGCGGCCAACGCGCGGTCCCTGGCCGCGTTCGGGGAGCGCGGGGCAGAGCCGCTGGCGGCGATGATCGTGGCGCAGGCGGACGGCTTCCTCGACGCCGTCGCCCGGACCACGGCGGAGAGCACCGCGGACCGGACGCTTGTCACGCCGCTGGGCCCCATGGACCGGTCCGTTCTCGCCTCGTATCTGCTGACCCACATGCTGGGCCACGGCTACGACCTCGCCCGCGCGCTCGGCCGACCGCACATGATCGACCGTGCTCGGGTCGGACTGTGCCTGCCGTTCCTGCTGACCGCCATGCCGCACGTCGCCGTCGCCGGTGCCGGGGTCACGGCCCGCTACCGGCTGCGGGTGTGGGGCGGGGCGGAGTTCGGCGTCACCTTCACCGACGGCGCCGTGGACGTGACGTCCGCGGCACCGGACCGTCCGGACTGCACGATCCTCACGGAACCGGTCACGTTCCTGCTCATCGCCCTGGGCCGCTGCAACCCGTGGCGGGCCATGGCGAGCGGCCGGGTTCTCGCCTGGGGGCGCAAGCCCTGGCTCGGGCCGCGCTTTCCGACGCTCTTCATGGCGCCCTGACCCACATCGAGGCCCCGCGTGGGGGAGGCTGCCCGTAGGGTGACCCGCGTCGTGGCCCGGAGTGAGGGAGGTTGTCCGCTCGGCACCCCGACCCGCGCGGCGGTCCCACGCCCGGGAAGGGCGTCCGTCTCCCTCTCAGCAACCGATGTCGGCCGCGTCGAAGAAGTGATCGAGGGGCGCCCGGTACGCCGCAGGATGGAAGCCCAGCTCCCATTGGGGATGACCGGCCCACTCCATGAAGGCGACCCAGCGCAGCAACCACCCGAGGGCGTTGGTGGTGGCGTCCTGCTCGCAGTCGCTTTCGCCGCCCGCCACCTCACGCAGGTCCAGCCACTGCCGGAACAGGTCCGTGACATCGGCCGCGGTCCGGCGTTCGGCCGCGCTGCCGCACCGTTCTGCATCGGCGAGCCGTCCCCCGAAGAACCGGGCGAACCGCTGGTCTCGTGCGTGGGCCCATCGATCGTCCGCCGCCTCGGCCGCGCCACCCGGCTGGGCGCGGTACGGAAAGGCGGGTTCGGGCTGGGGGGCGGTCACGGCAGGCTCGGAACGCGAGACGGTGTCGCCGGGGCCAGGGGGGCGGGTCTATGGGCCGCGCGGGTGGCGCGCCGGGGAGGGAGAAACGCAGGGACGGCCGTCACGTAATCCTCCGACAAGGAGCGAGGTGGGGGCATAAGAGCTCCGTACACAAGGGGCGCCCGGCTCGCGACGGCGTCTGGTGCTGATCGCAGTCCCCTCGTGTTCGGAGCTCCAAGCCCCGGCAGCATGGCTGGTTGCGCCGTCTCGCCACGCCGTGACCGGCCGGGAAGCGATGAGCGGATCCCAGGGCTGTCGGCCGGTGTCGCGGGCAGGGAAGGCGGAGCGACGCATCATCTGTACAGCGGGCATCTGGGGGCCGCAGCCGGGATGACTGGTGCGGGAAGAACGGGCGGCACCGTCTGACGTCCACGGTTCTGGCCTCCCAACGTCCGAGTGCCCGGGCGGTCCGCATCGGCTCGCCGACCGCCGGCCACCCGGCTCGTACCGTCGGCACGTCGTGTCCGTCCCCGCTGAGGCAAGGCCTGCGAGGCACACCTCTGCACCCTTGAACCGTGCGTGGGGGTGGCCCGGACATGCACACGCCGACGCGAACGCAGGCGCGACCGCATTCCGCAATCGCGGATCGAACGCGACCGTGTCCGCCGGGTGCTGACTGGCAGTCAGTCACCCGGTGATGCTGCAATCCCCGAGCATGTGATGTCAACTGTTGTATCCATCCTTGGCTATTGGAGTGTCGCTGACCTGGTTGCTTGGCCGGGGAGCGGTTATCGTCTCGTCATCAATGCGCAGTCCGCGCCGCCACCGGACGTGAGGAGATGCGTCGGTGAGAGATCCGCGCCAATCGCTCGCCGAGACCCTCGGGCACATCGACTCTCTGCTGAGCGACGGGCAGAGCCGTGACGACGTCCTCGACGTGCAACAGTTGTCCGTCAACTGTGGCGTTCCGCAGGACGTTGTGGAGATGCTGCTGAACGGCAGGCAGGCCCCTGCGGAGGACATCACCGACCGGATCATCCGCCGCATCGCTCATCTGCGGGAGACGCGACGGCGCCCCGACGGCTCGCGCCACTCCTACGACGAGATCGCCTCGTCGTTCGGGGCCACCCGGGCAGCACTGTCCAACCTCGTCAACGGCCGCAGGAGCCCGAGGGAGACCGCGCAGCCGACCCGGGACGTGCGACGGCGCACGGCCCGCTCAGGAGGTCCGCTGGCCTCCACCCAGGCAGGCGTCGAGCGCTTCTTCTTCGGGGAGCCCAACGGATGGCTCAGCGCCGAGCCGGAGTCGGCCCTCAACGAGGTGCTCCAGCCCGTGCTCGAAGCGCTGCGCACGGCCGTCGACCACGACTGCAACGGCAGCCGCGCCACGGCGCTGCGCACGGCCGCCGCCCTGCCGGACGACGAGTGGGAACTGGTCGAGCGTTTCATCAACACCCTGGTGCGGCAGGTACGTGAAGAACGCGGTCAGCAAGGCTGACACTGGCTCGAACCCGCCCACCCGGCCCATGCCGGGGCGTTGTTGCGATGCGTCGCACCAGCAACACACCCGTGACGCGTCCGCGATAGCCTGCCACAGCGACTGCGCCCAGCAACGTCCCCGGAGGCCGTGCCCATCCCATGAACGGCGACTTATCGCCACTGGACGGCGACTCACCCTTCTACGTCTCCAGCGGACTGATGCTCCTGGCTTGTCTGCTGAAGCTGCCGGCACTCGTGCGTGCCCGAGGCCGGGACTGGCTGCTGTCCTCCATCTGCGCCCTGCTCTTCCTCGGCGCGGGAGTCCTGTTCACCACCGCCCAGAGCACGATCGCCCTCGTCAACTCCGGCACCGGCGTGCCCAATATCGCCGCCCCGATCGTCTACATACTGCTGGTCGCCTTCTCCGGAGCCTCGATCGTGCTCGTCCTGAACTGGCGCGGTGAGACCGGCACGGCCCAGCCCCGCCGTCTCTCCCGTATCACGATCGCCGCGTACGGCGTGGCCGTCCTCCTCATCGCGGTCCTCTTCTCGCTGGGCGACGCGCCGGTCGAGCAACGGACCCGGTTCGACCTCTACTACGCCACCACGCCCTTCATCAGGGAGATGATCCTTCTCTATCTCGCCGCGCACGCCGTGGCCTCCCTGACCGTCGGCCACCTGTGCCGACGCTGGTCGGGGGAGGTGCACGGAACGCTGCGCACCGGTCTGCGCGTGCTGGCCACCGCGTATCTGATGCACTTCGTCGGCTACGACCTCATGACGGCCGCGGCGGTGATCGGCCGCTGGACCGGCCACACCTGGGATCTTCTCATCGTGATCGCGCGCACGATGATCGCGCCCAGCGCGGTCCTGGGAGCGGCGGGTTTCGTTCTCCCCCTGATCGGCCGGAGCACCGCCGTCCGCTACTGGCAGCTGGCACCACTGGCCCGCACGGTGCGCCCCGTACGGGGCGCACCAGGGCCCACACCCCTGCCCCTGCCGTGGTGGAAGCCCAGTGTGCATCTGCGACTGACGAGACGTCAGACATATATCTCGGACCGCATTTTGGCCTGCCGTGACCACTCCGATCCGCGGATCCGGGACGAGGCACACCGGCTCGCCCTGGCCCGCAACGCCACCGGGGAGGAGGCCGCCGCCATCGCCGAGGCCGCGCTGATCGTCGCGGCGGTCGAGGTCCACTACGCCCACGGCGGCCACGGCCCGCCCCCTCGGCGTCGGGTGAACGCGGACGAGCGCACGGTCTCCAGCAGCGACCTGGTCCATATCTCCCGGGCGCTGCGTTCCCGTATCGTCAAGGACGTCCGCACACGGACCCGGAGCCGCCGACGGCCCTGACCCGAGCAGCCGGGCCGCACCGCGGGGGCGCCCCGTGGTCAGCCGAGATACGCGTCCGTGAGCGCGAGGACGGCCAAGCCGTCGTTGCCGGTCCACCGGGCCCGGTGTCGGTAGGGTGGTCTGTCAGGAACGCGAGCGCCGGAAACACGGCCCGTCGAGGGTGCTTCGTGGCGGGACGCGGTCCGGTTCTGCAACGCCTTGTCCCGGCACGAAGGGCTGCCGCCGGCTACCACTTGAACGTCGGTGAGGACGAGTGGGAGCACGCCTGCCGCGCCGGCAGCACCGGACCGCGCGACCCCGACCGGACATACCACCACACGCTCTCGCCACCCGGGACAAGGCCTCAGTCCGATGAGCGGATGCGACCGTCCGTGCCCGCCGCTGCCCCTTCCACTGCTCCTCCCGTTCGGTCGAGGCCATGGAGGATCGCGCGCTCGGTCGCCGTCAGGGGCGGCCCGGCCAGCGGCGGCAGCACAGGGCCGTTCAACGTGGCGAGCAGCAGCGAGGGGCGCAGCAGACGGCTGCCGTCCTCCTGCAATGTGGTGACGTTGCACATGGCGGCGGACACCCGATAGGAGCTGGTAGCCACCTTCGTCATACGGCGGACATAGCGAGTGAGCACACGATCGGCGAATGTGGGACTGTCGCCGAGCACTCCGGGGAACCACCGGTCCTGAGAACTGCTCAGGGACCACGCCGCGTCCACCGCCCTGGCGGCGGCGTGCTGGATCCGGCGTGCCACGCCCGGCGCGGCCGCATCGGCCACGGCGAGTACCCGGCGAAGCTCCTGGGCGCCCAGCGCCGCCACCGACATGCCCTGCCCGTAGACCGGGTTGAACGCGGCGGCGGCATCACCCAGCACCACAAAGCCCTCGGGCCAGGCGGCAGCGCTCTCGAAGTGACGGCGGACGTTGCGGGTGCTGCGGCTGAGCGCCACGTCGGACAGGGGCTCGGCACCGGAGACGAGCCGGCCCACCAGAGGATGCCGCAGCCCGAGGGCGAAGCGGACGAAGTCCGCGGGGTCGCTGGTGGGCTCGCCGCCTCGGGTGCCGCTCAGACTGGCCAGCCATCGTCCGCCCTCGATGGGGATGAGAGCCGCCGCGCGGCCGGGCGTCGGGTCGAGAGGGTCGGGCTGCACCAGGATCAGGGGGAATTCCTCCGCCCCGTCAGGCATCCGGTAGAGGCGGCTCGCGTACACGACCCCCGAGTCGACGACCTCCTCACGGATCCCCGTGATGCCGAGCGAGTCGAGCCACTCCAGGGCACGTGACCCACGCCCGCTCGCGTCGACGACCAGGTCCGCGGGCAGGTCCTCCTCGGCACCCTCCGTGTCGGCGATGCGTACGCCCGTGACACGCTCCGCCGATCCCAGCAGGGAGACGGCCTCGGCACGCCGCAGTCCGATACGGGGACGGTCCAGGACCGCCTCGCGCAGGATGGCGTCCAGGAGGTCCCTGCTGCAGGTGAGCAGGGGGTGGCTGGCGTGGCGCCAGCGCCGGAACCAGCCCTCGGGACCCAGCATCACCGCGCCGGAGGTGAGCGAGATCTCGCGGCCCCCTGCGGCGAGCACCCGCTGCCGCAGCTGTAGGCCGGGCAGAAGAGCCTCGATCGCGTTCAGCCCGCTGGTCAACAGGATGTGGCCATGCCGGCCCTGGGGTAAGCCCTTGCGCGGAGCAGGCCCCTCCGGCAGCACATCGCGCTCGAGTACGGTCACCTCGTCGACCACGTCGGACAGGGCCGCGGCGGCCAGCAGTCCGGCCACGCTCGCACCAACGACGATTGCTCTACGCGACATCCGCCCCCCGATCGCAGCCCCGGACGCGCACACCGTACCGTCGGGCGTGGCGGTCACCCCAGGAGATCGGGCCAGAACCGGCCAGGCGACACGTCGATGACGCATCTACGAGCCGCGGCACCGGGAACCAGGACTGCTCATCTCTCGCCCAGCACCGTACGGATCACGTGCCGGGCGTTGTCCGCCATCGACGGATTCGTCTTCCGGTGGTACGGCAGCGCGATGAGTGCCTGCGAGAGGGTCCGCCCCCGGCCGCGGATCCAGGTCGCCTCGTCCACGCCGAGCGTCTCACGGAAGACCTCCCTCGCCCCGGCCGGCAGCAGATTCCATGCCGGGAACAGATCGCAGGCCGGATCGCCCACCCCCGTACATCCGAAGTCGATCACCGAGGCCAGCCGGTCAGCGTCCACCAGCAGATTGCCCGGCATCAGATCGGCATGCAGCCACACCGGCGGCCCGTCCCAGCCCGGCGCCCGTAGCGCGTCCTCCCACACGGCGGTCGCGGCCTCGCAGTCGACGCCCTCCTGCGGGATCCGGCGCAGTTCCTCGATCGCGGTCCGGGTGTCCGCGTCGAGCGAGGCGACCGGCCCGCCCCGGTGGGCCCGCGGTGCTCCCCGCAGATCCACGCTCCGCATCGCCACCACGAAACCGGCCAGGTCCTCGGCGAGCAGTTCGGGTTCGCCCAGTGCGCCCGGCTCGGGGTTCCCCCCCGCCAGCCATCCGTACACCGACCACGGCCACGGATACCCCTCGGCGGGCTCCCCGGCCCCGAGCACCTCGGGGACGGACTCGGGCAGCAGAGGTGCGAGCCGGGGCAGCCACTCCCGCTCCGACGCCACGTCCCCCGCTCCGCTCTCGATCAGCGGCAGCCGTACGACCATGCTGTCGCCCAGCCGGTACATGGCGTTGACCGTGCCCCCCGAGGGAAACCGCTCCACGGCCAGCCCCGCCCACTGCGGGAACTGCCCGGCGATCAGCCGCCGTACGAGGCCTTCGTCGAGGGGGTGCCGGCCCGGGTGCAACTGCCCTGTGCTCATGGTGCGCCATCCGATCGTGGGGCGGCGGCAGGCGTCCAACGCTTCTCGGGCGTATGGGGTGACTTGACGCAGAGTCAATACCTTTGCCTCATGCGCCGACGCGAAGTCGGGTGGGCGGAATCCGTTGATGACGGAGTCGGCAGACACATCGAACTTGATGTGGACGGTGAGGTCAGGGACCGCGAGACGGCGACGCGTGAGGGCGTCCGCCAGGACGGCGGGTGATGGGCGGCGCCGGGCGCGGGCGCAAGGGCCGGACCGTGCCCTTCCCGATCGCCGATGCCGGGTCGACCGTGGACCAGTCGAGGGCGGGACAGGTCCGCGCGACATGTGCCGCCGGGCCCTGGGGCATCGCCGCCCTGTTCCCCGTCGTCGAGGAGGCCGGTGGCGTCTTCAGTGATCGGCGGTCCGGGCTCCGCCCCCCGACACAGCGGCCGACTCCCGGAACGCGGCGAGTCGGCCGCCGTATGGGTCCCTGCTCACCTGTGACGGGGCGGGGCGCTCCACCTGGTTTCAGCATGCACGGAGTATCAGCCGGCGGCGACTCGGATGCCGCCGTCCCGGTGAGCGGCTGTCGGCCGCGGGTAGGGTCCGCCTCATGAATCGGAAGCAGACCGCGCCCGAGGCGCCGGTGCCGGCGGTCGAGTTCCTGGCCTCTCAGGAGATCACCCAGACGCAGTGCCGCAAGTGCGGCAGCGAGGTTGCCGGGGTGAACGGCCGATATGCCTGCGGGGTGTGCGGATGGGTCAACCACTGGAGCGAGGGGCACAACGACCTGCCGACCGCAGCGGATGACGACATCGAAGAGTGAAACACGACAAGAGGAGCGAAGCGGGCAAGTCGTCGGGGTGACCGGAGGCGAATGAGTGTTTCATTTTTTGGGACAACCGGGTTATGGTCACGCTCTGCGAGATCTTGTACGGAGGTGCCCGGGATGGAGAACAGTGAGCCGGTACGCCGGGGACGGCCCCCGGGCGTCCGGACGGTCGAGGGTGGGCTGACCAGCCGCCAGCAGGACATCGTCCGGTTCATCTCCGACACGGTCCGGCGGCAGGGATACCCGCCCTCGATGCGGGAGATCGGCCAGGCGGTGAACCTCGCGAGCACCTCCTCCGTCGCCCATCAGCTGATGGCGCTGGAACGCAAGGGGGTCCTGTACCGCGATCCCAACCGGCCGCGCGCCTATCGGGTACGTTCCTCCTGGGCCCCCGACCCGGACCGCAGCCCGGCCGCCGCGGTGGACGTGCCGCTGATCGGACGCATCGCCGCGGGCGCACCCCTGCTCGCGCAGGAGATGGTCGAGGACGTCTACACGCTGCCGCGCCAACTGGTCGGCGACGGCGACCTGTTCGCCCTGACCGTGTCCGGCGACAGTATGGTCGAGGCGGCGATCTGTGACGGCGACATCGTCACCGTCCGCCGCCAGGACAGCGCCGACCACGGTGACATCGTGGCCGCCCTCCTGGAGGACGAGGCCACCGTCAAACAGCTGCGCCGACAGGACGGTCAGGTGTGGCTCATGCCCCGCAACCGGGCGTACGAGCCGATCCCCGGCGACCAGGCGAAGATCCTCGGCAAGGTCGTGGGAGTCCTGCGCGCGCTCTGACCGGGTCCGGACCCGTTTCGCCTCACGGTCGCGCCAAGGGCAGCCCGCCAGGGCCTGAGGTGAAGCGCCGAGGCTCTTCAGCGCCAAGCGGGGCCCGGGGATCTCCCCCTTGACTCCCCGGGCCGCGCCTGGCCGGAGCGGGAGATCCGCGGTCGCCCCCGCGGTCCTCCCGATGTCGCCGACGGGCCTATCCTCACCGCCCCGGACTCCGAGGGTCATTGACGGACAGCGCAGAAACGGTTGACGTTCCACGCATCCCGTAGGGGAGTTCCACACCGAAACCAGCCACCGGACGCTCCGCGGCGGCCGTCGCAAGCGCCGCCGTTATCCTTGACGCATAAACCACTTCCCGGGACCACTCGCGGTGCGGGACCATGCACAGGTGGCGGAATCTGCACCTCGCCGCCCTGTTGCGGCGGCTGCCGAGACGGGGGTCGAACGGTGATCACGCTCTCCAGCCGGGACCTGCCGGCCGCCGACCGGATCAGCTGGTTCTGCGACCTGGTGGCCCGTGACATGGCCCCGCACGACATCGTCACCCAGCACGACTCGGACTTCCCGGCCTCGGCGAGGCTGCTGTCGCTCGGCGACCGGGTCGGTGTCTCCAGCGTCGCCTTCCCCACCATGCAGTCCATCCGCACCCCACGCCTCATCCGGCGTTCCGACCCGGAACTGTGGGTGCTGGCTCTGGTCGTCCGGGGCGCCATGCAACGGGAGCAGGGCGGCAATCACGTCAATCCGCGCCCGGGTGACCTGGTGCTCTACGACACCTCGCAGCCCTACTGGGCGTCGGTCGCCACCGACGACGTGGCCCAGTGCATCGTGCTGCATCTGCCCCGGCAGGCGGTGTCCGTTCCGGAGCAGGCGCTGCGCCGGCTGGTGGCCACCGAGCTGCCGTCCCGGACGGGCATCGGTGCCCTGCTGAGCGACCTGCTCGCCGGGATCGTCAAGCAGGGGGCGAAGGTGGAGGCCGCCGGTCAGATCCCCCGGCTGGCATCTGCCGTGGTCGACCTGACCACCGCGTTCCTGGCGAGTCTGTGCGAGGCCGACGGGGCCGAGACCGCCGCGGCGCGGAAGACCGCACAACTGCACCAGATCAAGTCCTTCATCCGGGCCCGGCTCGGCGAGCCGGGGCTCACTCCCACGGCCGTCGCCGCCGCCCACCACATCTCGCTGCGCGCCTTGCAGTACCTGTTCCGGGAGGACGGCGGGACCGTCGGGGCGTTCATCCGCGAGCAACGCCTGGAGCGCTGCCGAGCCGACCTCATCGACCCCCTGCTGGCCGATCGGAGCGTCGCCGCGCTCGCGCTCCGCGCCGGCTTCTCCGATGCCGCCGCCTTCAGCCGGGTCTTCAAGGCGCACTTCGGAATGCCGCCCGGCGAATACCGCCGAAGCCATGGAGTGCCACAACGGCGGAACCGGGCCGGGCAACCGGACCGAGAGCTCTGAGACCCAAGGCCCCGCGAGCATCGGAGCACGATCGCCAGGACCACGCCGACGGCGGGTATCCAGCCGCCGGACCGCGTCCGGTACCAGACCGTCCGGTTGGCGTCGCCCCGCGAGGATTCACCGGCGTCTGACGGCGGCGATTCATACAGCGCCGCTCGTCATGCCAGGCGTTTCCGAAAGCGGTATCCGGTGACAAACGGAATCCGGTGACGATGAGTTCCATGGCGGCACAGTGAGCGGATTCTCGGCTTCCGTACCGGATCAGTGGTCCTGTGATGTGGGACGAGAGCTGTCCTTGCGCCCTGGCAACGATGTCGGCGGTAAGGCGGCGACGGAATCCGTTGTCCACCGCCGGCTCCCTTTACCTGCCCGGCCGTTGAATCGTTTTTCGGCATCGTTGTCTTCCATCGGCAACGTGGCGCACCCGCCGAATGGCGCGAACACAACCTTGTATTTGCGGCCCGGGGGCAACACTTTTGATTGCCGTCGACCGCCGGTCGGCGAACATCCGATGAGAGGGGATCCGAGATGAAGTCGACTGTCACCATGGGCAAGAAGGCCGGGGTCAAGAAGATTGCCGTACGTCGCGCCGGCGACGTGCGGTTGACGTCGGCCGCCTGTCAGTGCCCGTACAGCGCCAACGCGTAACACGTTCGACGCTCCATGAGTTGCACCCGGGTGCGCCGGCCCACGGCGCACCCGGGTTGCCTGCGCCGAACGTAGGGGAGGGGTTGTGGCCGATGACGGCCTGCTGTTGCACGAGTTGAGCTTCGTACCCGAAGGCGACGACGTCGTGGTCGGCCGTCTCGACACCGGCTCCTACGCGGTCTTCCCGACCGACGGAGCGGAACTGCTGAAACGGCTCGCGCAGGGCATGCCCCTGAGCGCGGCCGCCGACTGGTACGCATCGGCATTCGACGAGGCGGTCGATCTGGACGACTTCGTGGCCACACTGCGGGAACTCGGCTTCGTCCGCGAGGGAGAGGAACAGCCGCAGGGCCCGCCGCCGCGGCCGGTGCGTCTGCGCCGACTGGGCCGTGCCGCCTTCTCCCTGCCGGCGTGGGCGTGCTACCTGGCCGTGGTCGGCGGCTGGACCTGGGCCGTGACCCGCCATACGGACCTGGCCCCGCACCCGTCCCAGATCTTCTTCGTACGCTCCCTGCTCGTGGTCCAGCTGGTGATCACCTTCGGTCAGGTGCCGCTTCTGCTGCTCCACGAAGGCTTCCACATCCTCGCCGGACGCCGCCTGGGGCTGCCGACCCGGCTGCGGGTGAGCAACCGCCTGACCTACATCGTGGCCGAGACGCAGATCAACGGGCTGCTCAGCGTTCCACGCGCGAAACGCTATCTTCCGTTTCTCGCGGGCATCGTCTGCGACGGCGTGGTCCTGGGCGGGCTCGGACTCGTCGCCGACGCGACCCGGAACCCCGACGGTTCCTTCTCCCTCACCGCGCGGGTCTGTCTCGCTCTCGCGTTCACGGTGGTGGTCCGCGTTCTCTGGCAGTTTCAGCTTTATTTGCGTACCGACCTCTACTATGTGGCGGCCACCGCAGGGAACTGTTATGACCTGCACGACGCCGGAATGATGCTCCTGAAGAACCGCATGTGGCGTCTGCTGGGGCGCTCGCAGCGCCTTGTGGACGAGGAACAGTGGACACCGCGAGACCGGCGTGTCGGGAAATTCTACGGCCCTTTCATCGTGCTCGGATACGCCGCGTTGGCCGGCATCACCGTTTTCGTCAGTGTCCCGGTGACGATCCAATATTTCAGCATCGCCCGGCAAGCCATCGCCTCCGGTCACGTCAATGCGGCTTTCTGGGACGCCGTGCTGTCCCTGTGCGTGAACGCCGCTCAGGTGGCTGCACTCGTCGTGCTGTCCAGGAGAAAACGCCGGGAGAAAAGGCTCTCCACACCCCAGACATCCCCTTCGGCGGAGGTTGAACTCGCATGATGGGTCATCTACGGATCGTGGGCGACCGGCGCGCAGACCGCCTCCGCCTCATCCGCACCCGTACCAGCGGGGCACTGGTGGTCCGCTGTCACCAGCGTCTGCGCGGCCCCTACACCGGCATCGACACCGTGCTGCGGTCCGTGCTCCCGGAGGCCGGACGGCGCTGGCCCGAGCTCGTGGAAGCCCACCGGGTGGAACTCCTGTACGGCATGCCCGAGTTGGCGCAGCTCATCGGCCCGCCCCCGCGAACGCTGGCCGACGAGGCCTCGTTCAAGGAGCGCACCCGCTTCTTCGGCTCCGGAATGATCCGCTGCATGAGCCAGGGCATCGTCACCTTCCTGCTCGGCTACGCGCACCGGATCCACGCCGACACCGGCTCCGCCCTGGAATTGGCCTTCGAGGAGGTCCACGCCGCGGAGGCGACCACCCAGGAACTGCTGGCCCTCCTGCTGCGCCGGGCCGATCCGCGCCTGCTCCGGGTGGTGATCTCCTCGACCGCCGACGCACTGTCCGACGAACTGGAGGCCGCGGTCGCCGCGACGGCCGGCACTCTCCGCGCTCCCGCGAGCGACCCGACGCCCAAAGCGCCCCGGAGCGCGCTGGAGTGGGCGGCCGTGTACGTCGACGGCGACTGCACCGACGACGACCCGCAAGCGCTGCGCGGGTACCGGGAGGCCGACCCGCAGGCGGTCTCCCGCCTGCACGACCGACGCGCCGACGGCCTGGAGGGCACGGCGAGTTGGGGCGTACGGATGGGCGCGATCGCCTACCACCGTGAGCGCGGCAGCGACCCCGGGGGAGCGGGACGGACCGCTCTGCTCGCGGCCCAGCGCCATGCGGTGGCCACCGGTTTCTCCGCCGCCGTGGTGGACCTGGGCCTGCGCGGCCGAGGCGTGAGCGATCCCGGGAGCCACGAGCACGACTACTGGGAGTTCACCCGGGAGGCGGCAGCGGCGTGCATCCCGATCGGTCGGCTGGCCCAGTCCATGGAGCTGTACCAGGACCTGCTGCGCCGCTTCACCAACCCCAAGATCCACATGATGACCAGCTACGCGATCGCCATGCTGCACACCCGCTTCCTCCGGCCACGCGACCACGAACTCGCGGTGCAGTGGCAGCACAACGCGGTCGCCATCGCGGGCATCCTGCCGGACCCTGCCGAGCGCCTGACCTTCAGTGTCTTCCACGACAACGGCCTGGCCCTCGTCGAGATGCACCGCGGCAACCGGGCTCGCGCCCTCGATCTCGTGGAGTCGTGCATCGCCCGGCTCGACCAGGAAATGGCCGAGGACCAGTGGGTCCTGCACCGCTCCCAACTGCTGTACAACCGGGCCCGTCTGCTGGTCGCACTGGGACGGCCGGACGAGGCATACGCCGACTACAGCCGGCTCGTCGACCTCGACCCCTATTACACCGACTATCTCTCGGAACGGGCCAGAATCTCCCGTGACCGCGGTGACTTCGACGCGGCCCTGGCCGACTACGACCGGGCCGTGCAACTAGCGCCGCCCTTCCCGGAGTTGTACTACAACCGCGGCACGGCCCGGATTCGGACCGGCGACCTCCGGGGTGCGCTCGACGACTTCGCCTATGTACTGGAGATGGAGCCCTCGGACCTCGACACCCGGATCGCCCGGGCGGAACTCTTGCTGGAGACGGGCGACCTCGAAGGCGCCGAGGCCGATGCGGACACCGGGCTGGCCCTCCACCCCGGCGACGCGCAACTGCTCTGCCTGAAGGGCACCGTGCTGCTGCAGCGCGAGGACTTCGAGCAGGCGCTCGCCGCGTTCGACGCCGCCCTGGAACGAGACCCGCGTTACCCCGCCGCACTGATCAACCGGGCCGTCGTGCACTTCCACCGGTCCCGGCACGGCAGGGCCGTCGCGGATCTGACCAGCGCACTCGACATCGTCGGCAACGACCCGGACGTCCTCCTCAACCGGGGCATCGCCCATCTCGCCGACGGCCGGACGGACCTGGCACGCGCGGACTTCGACGAGGCACTCACGCTCCCCGACGCCGACATCGCCGAACTCCACCGCCACCGGGAGCTGTGCGACGCGTCCGCAGCGTCCCTCAAGTCGCACCACTAGGGACGCGGGACGGGCGGCGCGCCGAGTCCTGCGCGGCGTGGTCGGCCCGTACAGCCCGGCAGGGCGGAGGCCACGGGCACTGTCGCTTGTCGTGGGGCGACAGTGCCCGCGGCCGCATGGGTGCCGGCGGGGGTGTGCCGGTCAGATTCCCGTGGTGCTGCGGCGGCGGAGCATGAAGGCGCCCGCCCCGAGGCCGCCGAGGAGCAGGATCGATCCTGCGGCGAG